>NZ_JAPTFX010000135.1:0-13505 GCF_030985895.1 Stenotrophomonas sp. Sm6012
GGGGGGGGGGGGGGGGGGGGCGCGGCCCCCCCCCCCACCTCCAGCGGTCTCAGACGATGTCGTCGACCACGCCGCCATCCACGCGCAGCGCTGCGCCGGAGGTGGCCGAGGCCTGCGGCGAGGCCAGGTAGACCACCATGTTGGCCACTTCCTCGACCGTGGCGGCACGCTGGATCACCGAGGAGGGGCGATGCTCCATCACGAACTCGCGGCCGATCTGTTCCAGCGGCTTGCCGCTGCGCTGGCGTTCATCTTCAAACATCGCGGCGAAACCGTCAGAGAGCGTCGGACCGGGCAGTACGGCATTGACGGTGACGCCACTGCCGGCCACGCGCTTGGCCAGGCCGCGCGACAACGACAGCTGCGCGGTCTTGCTGACCCCGTAATGGATCATGTCGGCGGGGATGTTGCGCGCCGACTCGGAGGAGATGAACAGCACGCGGCCCCAGCCGGCATCGACCATCGCCGGCAGCAGCGCACGCGACAGGCGTACGCCGGACATCACGTTGGTCTGCCAGTAGCGCTCCCAGGTGGCGTCGTCGGTCTCGAAGAAGTCCTGAGGGCCGAAGATGCCGGCGTTGTTGACCAGGATGTCGACCTTGGGCAGGCCGGCGAGCAGCGTTTCGGCACCGGCCGCATCCGAGAGGTCAGCCGCGACACCAAGCACATGGGCACCCGGTACCGTGGAGAGCAGGTGCTGGCGTGCGCGTTCAATGCTGTCGGCACTGCGGCCGTTGAGGACCACCGTGGCCCCGGCCGCAGCCAGGCCCTGTGCGATCGCCAGGCCGATGCCGGCGGTGGAAGCGGTGACCAGTGCGGTGTGGCCGCCGAGTTCGATCTTCATGGGGACATCCAGGGCAGGGGGGATGCCCCAGTATCGATCCGGCGGCGTGATCGGAATGCAGCGCAGGGCGCAACGCGTTGTTGCACGCGGCGCGGTGGATACACGCCATGCGTGGATGGCATGCCCGATTCAGCGGTGAGGGATCAGGTCAGGCTGGTCACCGCCGCATTGGCCGCCGCCCGTACCTTCGGCAGCAGGCGCAGCACCAGCGCCATCTGCGTGCGGATCAGCTGCAGCTTCGGTGGCATCGCCTCGTCGATCTGCTCCAGCTCGGCGGCGACCGCGCGATCCGCATCGTTGTCGTCTTCTGCGACCGGCTGCCGTGCGTTCAGCGCCGTCGCCAGCTGCTGCAGTGCCTTGCGCACGCGATCACCGGCGGCCAATGCCAGCGGATCGCCGGCGTAGCTGTCCACCTGGTCGCGATGCGCACCCAGGGCCGACAGGTGGCCGAGCAGGGTGTTGGACAGGGCCAGGAAGTGGAAGCCGGCATCGAGGTTGCGGCGCACGTGGCCGGGCTCGCGCAGCATGTTCGACAGCGCGGTGGACAGCGCCGCGTCGGCGTTGTGCATGTCGCGGCGGGCGATGCGGTAGGCCAGGTCGTCGCGCATGCCGCTGCGGTACTGGCCCAGCACCGAATCGAGATAACGTGCGGCGGTGTCCAGCACGCGCGCCAGTACAAGATGCAGCTGGCGGCCCTGCCAGTCGGGCAGGATCAGGAACGCCGCCGCCGCTGCGATCGCGCAGCCCAGCACGGTGTCGACCATGCGCGGCACGATCAGCACGAAGCCATCGCCGATCAGGTTGAAGCAGGTCAGTGCCATCACCGTGATCGCCGCCGACGCCACCAGGTAGCGGTCGGTGCGGGTGAAGAAGAACAGCAGCGCCGAAAGCAGGGCAATCAGCAGCTGCACGTGCAGCTGCGGGAACAGCTGCAGCAGTGCCCAGGTCAGCACCAGGCCGGCGAGCGTGCCGACGATGCGCTGGGCCAGGCGTTGGCGGGTGGCGCCGAAGTTGGGCCGGCACACGAACACGATGGTCAGCAGCACCCATGAACCGTTCTGCGCATTGAACAGGCGGATCGCCGCGAAGCCGGCGATCAGCGCCAGGGCCATGCGCAGGCCGTGGCGGAACAGCACCGAGCCGGGCGTGAGCTGCTGGCGCAGGCGCACGCCCATCTCGCGCAGCGTATGCGGGTTGCTGTCGCGCAGGCGGGTATCGACGTTGTCGAGGCTGGCCTCGGAGCGTTCGGCGTCGAGCAGGCGGCGCTCGATGCTGCGCAGGTTGTGCACCAGCAGGTCCAGCGAACCGAGCAGGCGCTGCCACTGTGGCCGCTGCTGGTCACGCAGGTAGGCCAGTGCATCGGCCAGGTCGCGCCCGGCCTGCTGGTTGTTCTCGCCATACACGAACGGGCGGCGCAGGCGGATCGCCTCGCCCAGCCGCGCGCAGGCCTGGCCCTGCAGATCGAGCAGGCGCTGGCAGCGGTACAGCACGTCGCTGTGGAAGAAGGCATCGACCAGCGCGCCGTACGGGTAGTGCGAAGAACTGGCGCGTTCGTGGAAATCCTGCGCCATGTAGTACAGGCGCAGGTACAGGCCGGAGTTCACGCCGGGCCGGCCGGAACGGCCGAAACGGGCCAGGATCGCGGTCTTGGCCTCGTTCAGCGCGCCGACCACGCGGCGGTTCTGCTCGGCCAGGTCGAGCTGGCGTCGCTGCAGGTCGGCCTCGCGCACCGGTTCGAACAGCGCGGCCTTCAACTGCAGGTAGCGGCCCAGTTCCTGGTACAGCCGTGCCACGCGCTCGCGCACCGGCCGGTTGGCGAACAGTGCGGTCCACAGGATCGACAGCAGGCCATACCAGACCGCACCGGCCAGCAGGTGGCTGACGGCGTCCAGTGCGCTGTGCAGGTCGCGCGCGCCATGCTGCTCCAGGCCGATCATGGTGTAGATGGCCAGCGTCACCGTGGCCTGGGCAATGGACGCATAGCGCTCGCCGAGCGCACCGAGCAGGGTCAGGCCGAAGGTGGACAGTGCCAGCGCACCGATGAAGATCCACGGCCACGGGAACAGCCAGATCACCGAGGCCGCCGCGATGCAGAAGCACAGCAGCGAAAGCGCCACGGCCTTGGTCCGGCCCCACCAGTTGTCATCGGTTTCGGCGATGGCGCTGGCGATGATGCCCAGGAACACGCCGGGCAGGGCGGTCAGCGCATCCAGCTGCCAGCACGCGGCCACCGCTGCCGTGAGGGCGATGAACACCCGCAGGCCGTAACTGGCCTTCTCGTGGGCCCACAGGCGGCTGAGACGGGATTGTCGGGCGGACATGCAGGCTCGGTGGAAGGATCTGCCACCATTATTGCGGGCTGCGCGTGAAATATGGGGCCGGAGTGCGGACCAACGGTCCGCACCCACCCTTCGCAACCATGGTAGTGCCGGTCGCTGGCCGGCAGATGCGCCGGGGAAGCCGGCCGGCGGCCGGCTCTACCGGGCTACGCCCGTTGCGCGCGCTTGAGCAGCTTCGCCTCGCGCTTGCGTGCGCGACGTGCGCGCCAGCGTTCGGCCAAGCACGAGAAGATCACATACAGCGCCGGCGTGCTGAGCAGGGTCAGGCTCTGCGAGAACAGCAGGCCGCCGATCATCGCGATGCCCAGAGGGCGCCGCAGTTCGGAGCCTTCGCCGAGGCCGATCGCCAGCGGCACGGCCGCCAGGATCGCCACCATGGTGGTCATCATGATCGGGCGGAAGCGCACGATGCTGGCCTCGCGGGCGGCGTCGCGGGGCGCCAGCCCGTGCTCGCGCTGCGCCACCAGCGCGAAGTCGATCATCATGATCGCGTTCTTCTTGACGATGCCGATCAGCAGCACCAGCGCGATCATCGAGATCACCGACAGCTCGGTGTTGGTGCCGAACAAGGCCAGCAGCGCACCCACGCCCGCTGCGGGCAGCGTGGACAGGATGGTGACCGGGTGGATCAGGCTCTCGTAGAGCATGCCCAGCACCAGATACACGGTCAGGATCGCGGCCAGCACCAGGATCAGCATGTCGCTGGGGTCGGAGTTGAATCCGAAGCCTGCATCATCGGCCAGGCGGATGTCGCCCGGCATGCGCATGCCTGCCACGGTCGCATCGATGATCGCCTTGGCCTCGCCCATGCTCACGTCCGGAGCCAGGTTGTAGCTGAGGTCCATCGTCGTGTACTGGTTTTCATGGGTGATCTGCGACGGTGCCAGGCCCGGAATCTGGGTGGCCACCGCGGTGATCGGCACCATGTCGCCGTTGCGTGCCCGCACGTACACCTCATCCAGCGCCGCCGGCGTGGCGGTCTGTGACGGCAGGGCGTTGACCACCACGCTGTACTGGTTGATGTCCGAGTAGATGGTCGAGATCTGGCGCTGGCCGAACGCCCCGTACAGCGCGCCGTCGATGGCGCCGACGGTGATGCCCAGGCGCGCGGCCTTTGCGCGGTCGATCTGGATGTTCTGGCGCAGGCCGGCGTTGTCGACATCGGTGCCGACGTCGCGCAGCTTCGGGTTCTTCTTCAGTTCCGCCTGCAGCTTGGGCAGCCATTCCTGCAGCGCGGCCAGGTCGTTGCCCTGCAGCGAGATACGGTACTGCGCACCCTGGCTGGAGCCACCACCATCGTTGCTGGGAAGATCCTGGATCGCGCGCAGGCGCAGCTGCAGGTCCGGGTAGCGGTCGGCCTTGGCACTCAACCGCGCCAGTGCATGCGCGGTGGTTTCGCGGCGGCCGTCGCTGCGCGATTTCAGCTCGATGTTGAACTGCGCGCTGGAGCCCTGGCGGCCGCTGCCCAGGCGTACGCCCACGGTCTTCACCGCCGGGTCGGCCATCAGCATGTCGGTGATGCGGCGCTGGCGGGCGACCATGTCCTCGAAGGAGACGGTGGCGCTGGAGTTGGCGCGGCCCCAGATCAGGCCGGTGTCCTGCGGCGGGAACGCACCCTTTTTCACTGCACCGAACAGGAACACGGTGACGCCGATCAGGATCAACGGGGTCAACGACATCAGCAGCGCGTGGCGCAGCGAGAAGTCGAGGAACACGGTGTAGATGCGCAGCATGCGCTCGTGGCCGGCATCGAGCCAGCGGCCGAAGCGCGACGGCGGCGCCGCGTGGTCGTGCGCGCTGAGGAAGCGGCTGCACAGCGCCGGGGTCAGCGTCAGCGAGACGATCATCGAGACCACGATGGCCGCCACCAGGGTGACGGTGAATTCGCGGAAGAACGCGCCCATCATGCCGCTGGCGAACAGCAGCGGGATGAACACCGCCACCAGCGAGGCGGTGATCGAGACGATGGTGAAGCCGATCTCGCGGGCCCCGGTCAGCGCCGCCTGCATGCGCGGCATGCCCTCGTCGAGGTGGCGCATGATGTTCTCGATCACCACGATGGCATCGTCGACCACGAAGCCGATCGCGATCACCAGCGCCAGCAGGCTCAGGTTGTTCAGGGTGAAGCCCATCACGTACATCACCAGCGCGGCACCCGCCAGCGACAGCGGCACGGTCACCGCGGCGATCAGCGTCGGTGCCAGCCGGCGCAGGAACAGCGCCATGGTCAGCACCACCATCGCCAGGCTGATCAGCAGGGTGATCTGCACCTCATGCAGCGAGGAACGGATGGTCGGCGTACGGTCGAAGTACGGCGTCATCGTGGTGCCCGGCTGCAGGTAGTCGCGCAGGGTCGGGATCTGTGCCTTGACCCGGTCCACGGTCTCCACGATGTTGGCGCCGGCACGGGTGAACACGTACATCACCACCGCCGGCTTGTGATCGAACCAGGCCGCCTGGTAAGCGTCCTGCTGGCCGTCGTAGACGTTGGCGATGTCCTTCAGGCGGATCACCCGGCCGTCGCCCTGGGTCTTGACCACCAGGTCGGCGAAGTCGGCCGCACGCGCCACCGAATCGTTGGCGATGATCGCGGTGGTGGTGTTGCCATCGCTGAGGAAGCCGGTGGGCGAGGTCACGTTGGCCGCGCGCACGGCGTTGCGCAGGTCATCGGCGGTCAGGCCGAGGGCGTTCATCAGGCGCAGGTTGACGTCCACGCGCACGGCCGGCGTCGAGGCACCGGCAATGTCGACCGAGGCGACGCCGCTGATCTGGCGGATGCGCTGCGCCAGCAGTGAGTCAGCGACGTTGTACAGCTCGTCGGCCGACTGCGTCTGCGAAGTCAGCGCGATGGCGATCACCGGGTCATCGTTCGGATTCGCCTTCTGGTACATCGGCGAGCCCATGCCCGAGGGCAGGTCGGCCTGCGCCGAGTTGATCGCGGTCTGTACGTCCAGCGCCGCCGAATCGATGTTGTGACCGCTCTGGAAGATCATGAACACCAGCGAGCTGCCTTCCGAGCTCGACGAGCGCATGCGGTCGATGCCCGGCAGCTGGCCCAGGTGGCGCTCCAGCGGTGCGGTGACCGTGGTCGCCATGGTGGCTGCATCGGCGCCGGACTGGCTGGCGTGCACGAAGATCACCGGGATCTCGATGTTCGGCAGTGCCGACACGCCCAGGCGCAGGTAGCAGATCAGGCCGACCATGAACAGGCCGATGGCCAGCAGTGCGGTGCCGATCGGGCGGCGGATGAAGGGGCCGGACAGGTTCATCGTGCGGCCCCCCGCAGCAGCGGGGCGTGGATCATGCCTGCGGCTCCTGCAGCGAACCGTTGCGCAGCGCACGCTGTTCGCGGCGGCGGGCCAGCCACTCGGAGAAGCGCTCCATGTACAGGTAGATCACCGGCGTGGTGTACAGGGTCACCAGCTGCGACAGCAGCAGGCCGCCGACGATGGCGATGCCCAGCGGGCGGCGCAGTTCCGAGCCGATGCCGGTGCCCAATGCCAGTGGCAGCGCGCCGAGCATGGCGGCGGCGGTGGTCATCATGATCGGGCGGAAGCGCAGCAGGCAGGCGCGACGGATCGCTTCATGCGCGTTGGCACCGGCCCGACGTGCCTCGATCGCGAAGTCGACCATCATGATGCCGTTCTTCTTGACGATGCCGATCAGCAGCACGATGCCGACGATGCCGTCCACCGACAGGCTCAGGCCGCACAGCATCAGCGCCAGCAGCGCACCGACACCGGCCGGCGGCAGCGTGGAGATGATCGTGATCGGGTGGATGTAGCTCTCGTAGAGCACGCCCAGCACGATGTAGATCACCACCAGCGAGGCCAGCAGCAGCCACACCACATCGGTCTGGCTGCCGGTGAACTCGGCGGCCTTGCCGATGAACTCGGCATGCAGGTGGGTGGGCATGTCCAGGCTGTCCTTGGTCTCCTGGATTGCACGCACGGCCTCGGACAGCGAATATCCCGGCGCCACGTTGAACGAGACGGTCACCGCCGGAAGCTGCTGCTGGTGGCTGACCACCAGCGGCGCGCTGCTCACCTTGCCCTCGGCCAAGGCCGACAGCGGGATGATGTTGCCGGCGCCGACGGTGATGCCGGTGTTCTGCGCGCCGATGCCGGTGGCGGTGGACGAGTTGGACGAGGTGACCTGGCCGAAGCTGGTGGCATTGGTGCCGGTCAACGCGCCGGCACCGTTGGAGGCCACCGCCAGCTGTTCCATCAGCGCGGTGCTGGTGCGGAACTCCGGCGCTACTTCCAGCACCACGCGGTACTGGTTGAGCTCGGTGAAGATGGTCGAGATCTGGCGCTGGCCGAACGCATCGTAGAGCGTGTCATCGATGGTCTGCATCGGCACGCCCAGTACGCTGGCCTTGTCGCGGTCGATGTTCAGCTCAAGCGCGCGGCCCTGGTTGGACAGGTTGTTGTCGACGTCGGCCAGTTCCGGGCGCTGGCGCAGCGCTTCGGTCAGGCGCGTGGCCTGGGTGGCCACCGTCGCCGAATCCACGTCCGACAGCGAGTACTGGTACTCGGTGGCGGCCACGCGGGTATCCAGGGTCACGTCCTGCACCGGCTTCAGGTACAGCGCCACGCCCGGAATACCGGCCACCGCCTTCTGCAGGCGCGGCAGGATCTCGTCCAGGCCATCGCGCTGGCTGCGTTCCTTCAGCACGATCGACAGCTGGCCCTGGTTGAGCGTGGGGTTCATGCTGCCGGCACCGATGAAGGCCGACACGCCGGTCACATCCGGATCGTGGCGCAGTGCTTCGGCCACCTGCTTGGTGCGCTGCTCCATCTGCGGGAAGGCGATGTTCTGGTCGGCCTGCACCACGCCGGTGATCAGGCCGGTGTCCTGCTCGGGCAGCAGGCCCTTGGGAATCAGCACGTACAGCAGCACGGTCAGCACCAGCGCGCCGCCGGCCACGGCCAGGGTCAGGCGCTGGTGGCCCAGCACCCAGTCCAGGCTGTGCTCGTACAGGCCGACGGTGCGCGTCCACAGGTTCTGCTTGCCGGCGGCCGCTGCGCGCTCATGCGCGTCCTCGCCCTCGGGCAGGGCATCGGGCTTGAGCAGGTAGGCGCACATCATCGGGGTGAGCGTCAGCGAGATCAGCATCGACAGCACCACGGCGATGCTCAGCACCCACGCGAACTCATGGAACAGGCGGCCGGTGACGCCAGGCATCAGCAGCAGCGGCAGGAACACCGCCACCAGCGAGACGGTCAGCGACAGCACGGTGAAGCCGATCTGGCGCGCACCGATTTCGGCCGCCTCCTTGCCACTCTTGCCCTGCTCGATGTAGCGCACGATGTTCTCGATCATCACGATCGCATCGTCGACCACGAAGCCGGTGGCCACCACCAGCGCCATCAGCGAAAGGTTGTCCAGCGACATGCCGGCAAACGCCATTACCGCGAAGGTGCCGGCCAGCGACAGCGGCACCGCCACCGACGGGATGATCGTGGCCCACAACCTGCGCAGGAACACGAAGATCACCGCCACCACCAGGCCAATGGTGAGGATCAGGGTGAACTGCACTTCATGCACCGAGGCGCGGATGGTCTCGGTGCGGTCGTTGAAGATCTCCAGGTGCACGTCGGCCGGCAGCACGCCCTGCAGCTGCGGCAGGATCGCGCGGATGCGCTCGACGGTCTGCACGATGTTGGCGCCGGGCTGGCGGCGCACTTCCAGCAGTACCGCCGGCTTGCCATCGGCCCAGGCGGCCAGCTGGTCGTTCTCCACACCATCGACCACGTCGGCCACGTCGGACAACCGCACCGGGCGGCCGTTCTTGTAGCTGATGATGGTGTCGCGGTACTCGGCGGCACTGGCCAGCTGGTCGTTGGTGCCGATGCTGTAGGACTGGGTCTTGCCGTTCAACGAACCCTTGGGCGCGTTGACATTGGCCTGGGTCAGCGCGCTGCGCAGCTGTTCCAGGGTCAGGCCCATGTTCGACAGCTGCGCCGGGTTGACCTGGATGCGTACCGCCGGGCGCACGTTGCCGGCGATCGAGACCAGGCCCACGCCCTGCACCTGCGACAGGCGCTGGGCCAGGATCGAGTCGGCGTAGTTGTTGACGTCGCGCAGCGGGCGCGTGTCAGAGGTCAGCTTCAGGGTGACGATGGCCGCGTCGGCCGGGTTCACCCGGTTGTAGACCGGCTGGTAGGGCAGCGACGAGGGCAGCGTGGCCTGGCGGATCGCCGCCTGCACGTCCTGCGCGGCGATGTCGATGTCGCGGTCCATCGAGAACTGCAGGATGATCGTCGACAACCCGGCCGAGGAGTCGGAGGTCATCAGCTCCAGCCCGGAGATCTGCCCGAACTGGCGCTCCAGTGGCGTGGTGACCAGCGAAGCCATGGTGGTGGCATTGGCGCCGGGGTACTGGGTGGTAACCACCAGGCTGGGTGCATCGATTTCCGGCAGCGCCGACACCGGCAGCTTGCGGTAACCGAGGATGCCCAGCAGCAACAGCCCCGCCATCAACAGCGAGGTGGCGATGGGGCGGCGGATGAAGATCGTCGAAAAGCCCACGGACTGATCCTTGCTGGCACTTCATTGGCAGCGCCGGCGGGGATGCCGGCGCGGGAGAGGTCAGTGGCCTGCGCTCAGCGCGGGCCACCACCACGACGGCCACCGCCGCCACCGTTCTTCTGCTCGGCGGCCTTCAGTTCGGCCTCGGTCGGCGCGGCCGGCGTTTCGCCCGGCTTCAACGCGGTGACCTTGCTGCCCGGCTTGAGGCGGAACTGGCCTTCGCTGACCACGCGCTCGCCACCCTTCAGGCCTTCGGCGATCTGCACCTGGCTGTCGCCCACTTCCACGCCGCTGCGCACGGTCTGCATCTTTACCGTGTTGTCGCCCTGCACGATGTAGACGTACTCGCCATCCGGGCCACGCAGCACCGCCTGGGTCGGGATGACCACGCCGCCACCGATCGTACGCAGCTGCATGCGCACGTTGACGAACTGGCCCGGCCACAGCCCGTTGTCGGCGTTGTCGAAGATTGCGCGGGCCTTGAACGTGCCGCTGTCGGCGCTGATCAGGTTGTCGACCACGTCCAGCTTGCCGTCGCCGGAGAGCACATGCGAATCGGCGCGGTCCAGCGCGGCCACCGGCACGGTGCCGGCCGCCTGCGCCTGGCGCACGTCGCCGAGCTGGCGCTCGGGCAGGTTGAACAGCACGTGGATCGGATGGATCTGGGTCAGCGTGACCAGCGCGGTACCGGCGTTGACCACGTTGCCGGCGTCGACCGCGCGGATGCCGGCAATGCCGGAGATCGGTGCGGTGACCTTGGTGTACTGCAGCTGCACCTGTGCCGAGCGCATGCTGGCCTCGTTGGCGGCCACCGCGCTTTCGTACTGTGCCACTTGGTTTCGCTGTGTATCCAGATCGGTCTTGGCAACGTACTGGCGATACTCCGGCGCGTTCGAGCGCTGGAAGTTGGAGCGTGCGGTCGCCAGCAGGGCTTCGTTCTGGCGCTTGGCCGCCGCCGCCTGGTCATAGCTGGCCTGGGCGGTGCGCGGATCGATCACCGCCAGCACGTCACCCTGCTTCACTTCCTGGCCTTCGCGGAAATTGAGGCTCATCAGCTGGCCGCCCACCTGCGGGCTGACGGTGACCGTGTTCATCGCCGTCACCGTGCCCAGCGCGCTGGCGTACACCGGCACGTCCTGGCGCGTGGCGTCGACCACGGTCACCGGCACCGGACCGGCATCCGGGTCTTCGCCGCCCTGGCGTGCGCCCGCAGCGGGTTTTCCAGCCTTGTCCTTGCCTCCGCCGACGACGCGCAGGCCGACCACGGCCAGCACCAGTACCGCCACGACCAGCAGCACGATCTTCCAAACACGTGACATTACGAGGACTCCAAGAGGGCTGGACCGGGCGGGACCCCGGGGGCAATGCGCAAAGCATACCTGTGCCACATCACGTTTCCTGCATGACGGATGGGACGGGCGCTAAGACCGGATCCAGCCGCGGAGGTTCCCGTAGCGGCAGTGTTGCCCTACATTCAGCTGGAACCCCTTGCCGTGGAGATTGCGATGCGCCGTTCGCTGCTGTTGTCCGCCCTGTTGCTGGCCCTGCCGGCGCTTGCCCATGCCCAGGACGGGCAGCGCCCGGAAGTGACCGCCGCCGCACAGCGGCTGCAGGCCCGGGTGGTTGAATGGCGCCGCGATTTCCACCAGCACCCGGAGCTGTCCAACCGCGAGGCGCGCACCTCGGCCGAGGTCGCCAAGCGCCTGCGTGCGATGGGCCTGAAGCCGAAGACCGGCATCGCCCATCACGGCGTGGTGGCGATCATCGAAGGCGGCAAGCCGGGCCCGAAGATCGCGCTGCGTGCGGATATGGATGCGTTGCCGGTGACCGAGCAGACCGGCCTGCCGTTCGCCTCCAAGGCCACCGACCAGTACCGTGGCCAGACCGTGGGCGTGATGCATGCCTGCGGCCATGATGCGCACACTGCCACCCTGCTCGGCGTGGCCGAAGCGCTGGTGTCGATGAAGAAGGACCTGCCGGGCCAGGTGATGCTGATCTTCCAGCCGGCCGAGGAGGGCGCACCGCCGCCGGAAGAGGGCGGTGCGGCACTGATGTTGAAGGAAGGATTGTTTGCCGACTTCAAGCCGGAGGCGGTGTTCGGCCTGCATGTGTTCTCCAGTGTGCAGGCAGGGCAGATCGCAGTGCGCGGCGGCCCGCTGATGGCCGCCTCGGACCGCTTCGGGATCAAGGTGATCGGCCGCCAGACGCACGGTTCGGCACCGTGGAATGGCGTGGACCCGATCGTGGCCACCGCCGATCTGGTCGGCACCGCGCAGACCATCGTCAGCCGCCGCGCCAACCTGTCCAAGCAGCCGGCGGTGCTGACCTTCGGCGCGATCAACGGTGGCATCCGCTACAACATCATTCCCGATGAAGTAGAGATGGTGGGCACCATCCGCACCTTCGACGAAGGCATGCGCCAGCAGATCTTCGCCGACCTGCGCAACGTGGCCGAGCACACCGCTGCCGCGCACGGCGCGAAGGCAGTGACCGACATCTACGAGTCGGAAGGCAACCCGGCCACGGTGAACGACCCGGCGCTGACCGCGAAGATGCTGCCGAGCCTGCAGGCGGTGGTGGGCAAGGACAACGTGTACGAGCCGCCGCTGCAGATGGGCGCGGAAGACTTCTCGCTGTACGCGAAGGAAGTGCCGGGCATGTTCTTCTTCGTGGGTTCGACCAGCGTGGGCATCGACCCGGCGACGGCGCCGGCCAACCATTCGCCGAAGTTCCTGCTGGATGAGAAGGCGCTGGATGTCGGGCTGCGGGCGTTGCTGCAGGTGAGCCTGGACTACCTGCACGGTGCGGGCACTCCTGCGGGCTGAGGGTTTCCGGCAGGGCTTGCAGCCCTGCACCCGCCTAAATCAACGTCAACGTCAAAAGCGGGTATTCCGTGGGATGGCGGGGTGGGTCCGGTGGCAGGGGACGCTGCAAGTACGTCCATGTAAGCTCGGTCGCGAGGTCAGTTACCCGTCGCAGTACGATCCCGGCCTGCTGTTCCCCATCCCCCGCAGCGGCGCCCGCGCCGAGATCGGCCTCGATGATGCGGCGCTGCCGTTCGTCGGCCATGACCGCTGGCATGCCTTCGAACTGAGCTGGCTCGACCCGCGCGGCAAGCCGCAGGTCGCCGTCGCCACCGTGCAGGTGCCGTGCACCTCGCCGCGGCTGATCGAATCGAAGTCGTTCAAGCTGTACCTCAACTCCCTCAACAGCACCCGCATCGACACCGCCGAAGCACTGCGCGCACGCATCGTCGCCGACCTGTCGGCCTGTGCCGGTGCGCCGGTCCATGTGGCGTTCGGCCTGCCGGGCCTGCGCGAGACGCCGCTCGGCGAATCGATCGACGGGCTGGAGGTGGAGATCGACTGCTATGGCCCCCCGCAGGCGGACTTCCTTGCCGCTGATGCCGGCCAGGTGGTGGAAGAGACCCTGGTCTCGGCGCTGCTGAAGTCCAACTGCCCGGTCACCGGCCAGCCGGACTGGGCCACG
The DNA here is from genome assembly GCF_030985895.1 of Stenotrophomonas sp. Sm6012. Classification (NCBI taxonomy): domain Bacteria; kingdom Pseudomonadati; phylum Pseudomonadota; class Gammaproteobacteria; order Lysobacterales; family Lysobacteraceae; genus Stenotrophomonas; species Stenotrophomonas sp. Sm6012. The sequence continues at coordinate 13,207 of NZ_JAPTFX010000135.1, forward strand.
GTCAGCCTGCGCTACCGCGGGCCGAAGATCGACCGCGCCGGCCTGCTGCGTTATCTGGTCAGCTACCGCGAGCACGCCGAGTTCCACGAGCAGTGCGTTGAGCGGATCTTCAGCGAGGTGTCCACGCGTTGCCAGCCGGAGTGGCTGGAAGTGGAAGCCCGCTATACCCGCCGTGGTGGCCTGGACATCAATCCCTGGCGGGCCAGCCCCGGCATCGCCGCCCCGGCCGCGACCTACCGCGAACTGCGCCAGTAACCGCTGCAGGCGGTTACATGTAGTGCCGGCCACTGGCCGGCAAC
>NZ_JAPTFX010000136.1:0-13219 GCF_030985895.1 Stenotrophomonas sp. Sm6012
CTGGGCCGGACCCCGGAGGGGGGTTCACGGCGTCCCCCGCGCCACCTACCCGCCCGGCCCAGCCGAGGAAAGCGCTGTTCGCGCCCCAGCCACGAGGGGCCCCGCCGTTGGCTGGAACCCATCATTCCATGACGGAATTGGCGCGCCGGCCCCGCTGGGCCTACCATCGGCGGTCCCCACCCCCACCGCCCCTTCCATGTCCGCTCCCGCTTCCGCCGCACCGCGTCGCTGGTTCGTTGCCGGCGACTTCAACGGCTTCTTCGGCCTGGTCGTCGACAACCTCTCCATCCTCGGCTTCATTGCCATGGCCCTGGTCGGCATCTTCCAGTTCCCCGCCGACGTAGTGTTCGGCCGCATGTTCCCCGGTACCGCCTTCGGCGTGCTGGTCGGCAACCTGCTGTACACGCTGATGGCGCGACGGCTGGCCGCGCGCACCGGCCGCGACGATGTCACCGCCATGCCGTTGGGCCTGGATGCGCCGACCAGCATCGGCATGGCCCTGCTGGTGCTCGGCCCGGCCTTCATCGCCTTCAAGCAGCAGGGCCTGGACCCGCATGCCGCCGGCATCGCCACCTGGCAGCTGGGCATGGCCGCGCTGGTCATCATGGGCGTGCTGAAGTTCGTGCTGTCGTTCTTCGGTGAAGCGGTCACCCGCGCACTGCCACGTGCTGCGCTGCTGGGATCCATCGCCGGCATCGCGCTGGTGCTGATGGGCCTGCTGCCGCTGCTGGAAACGCTGCGCTCGCCGCTGGTCGGCTTCACCACGCTGGGCCTGCTGCTGTACGTGCTGATTGCCAAGGGCAAGCTGCCGGTGCGTGGCCCGGGCGTGCTGCTGGCCTTCGTGTTCGGCACCGTGCTGTATTACGGCCTGGGCCTGGCCGGGCTGGGCGCGCCGGGCTTCCATGTGCCGTCGTGGGTGCCGCCACAGGTGGTGCTGCCGCTGCCGACGCTGGGTTTCCTCGAGGGCCTGCCGACGGCGATGACCTACCTGCCGCTGCTGCTGCCGTTCGGACTGCTGATGGTGGTCGGTGGCATCAATGTGTCCGAAAGCGCACGCGCGGCCGGTGATGACTACCGCACCCGCGACATCCTGCTGGTGGAAGCGGTGGCCACGCTGGTGGCCGGTGTCTGCGGCGGCGTTGCGCAGACCACGCCGTACATCGGCCAGCCGGCCTACAAGCACATGGGCGCACGCAGCGGCTATACGCTGCTGACCGGCCTGTTCGTCGGCATCGGCGGCATGCTCGGCATCATCTCCGGGCTGGTGCAGTGGCTGCCGCTGGCGGTGCTGGCACCGATCATCGTGTACGTGGCGATCGATATCACCACCCAGGCGTTCCAGGCCACGCCACGCCACCACGCCGGTGCGATGGTGTTCGGTTTCCTGCCGTCGGTGGCGTACCTGCTGGCGATCAAGGCGCCGGGCTGGATCGCGCCGGACCAGCTGCCGCAGTTGCTGACCAAGCTGGACGGCCACGGCCTGCCGGAACTGGCGGTGATCTTCACCCTCGGCAACGGCTTCATCATCACCTCGATGCTGTGGATCTCGGCAGTGGCGGCGATGGTCGATGGTCGCCTGCGTCGCGCCTGCGGTTTCCTGCTGGTGGCGGCGCTGTTGACCCTGTTCGGCCTGATCCACTCGGTGGACCCGCGCGGTGGCATCTACCTGCCATGGGACCTGGACGGGCTGGCGCGCATCATCAGCTGGCAGTTCGCGGGCGCCTATGTGGCGCTGGCGCTGCTGCTGGGGCTGTTGTCGTTGCAGAAGCAGGCGGTGAAGCCGCTGGATGGGAAAAGCTGACCCCACGGTAGTGCCGGAAGATGCCGTTGGTGTTGAACGCCAGCCGCCGTTCCGAAGCCAGGTAGGCGGCGATGTTCGGCCGCTTCGCCACACGCTCCTGCAGCGCACGCAGCAGGGGCAGGTTGGGCGCCAACGCCTGCATTCGCCGCGGGAACATGTAGTCCAGCCCACTCAGCAGCTGGAACAGCGACAGATCCACATAGGAATGCTCGCGCAGGGCATGGCGGCCGCCGTTGGCGGCCAGTACCTGTTCGAAATGGCCGAGGAACTTCGGCAGTCGTTCGCCACGTAGTGAAGCCGCACGCGCCTTGGCCTCGGTCTTCTGCTCTTCGTAGTATTTCGACGCGGCGATTGGATGGTGGGTGTCATGCACCTCGGCCACCAGGTCGGCGATGGTCAGTTGCAACTGCAGCGCCTGCATCCGCCGCGACGCGGCCTGCGGTACCAGGTCCAGGGTCGGACCGAGAAAATCCAGGATGGCCACCACCTGCGCGATCACCTGCCGGCCCGCCTTCAGGAACGGTGGTGCGAAGGGCAGTGCTCCCTCGCTGTTTCCATCGAGGAACGGCTGCATCACCGCATCGCCATGCACCCGCGCCATGTCGATGTAATCGGCGGCGGCATCTTCCAGCGCCAGTCGCACGAATTCACCCCGGCCCTGGATGCCGGTCCAGTAGTACAGCGCGTACTGCATGGCAGCGTCTCCGCACGACAAGACCCACAGCCTCGCGCAGGGTGTGCAAAGCAGGCGTGAGCGTGGCGCATGCGCAGGCCCCAACCCCAACGGCAGCGGAACAGACGGGGGAACCCACCGCAATCAATCCGGTCACACCTTGTCCATGCAGGTGAACAACGAGGGACTGCATCATGCAGAGTGGAAAGGCGGTATGGCCCTGGGTGCTGGGCGTGGTGGTGATCGGTGGCGCGGGGGGCTGGTTGTTCCGCGATCAGCTGAAGGGCCTGGCAGACGGTGTGTCGGTGCCGGTGCAGTCACCTCCCGCCAGCAGCGGTGCACCGCCACAACCGAAGGCAACCACAGCGCCCGCGCCAGCACCCCCGCCGATCAAGCATCCGCTCGATACCGGGGCCGCCGCCGACCCGGCGCTGCCGAAGCTGGCTGACAGCGATTCCGCCGCCTGGGGCGCGCTGAGCCAGCTGTTCCAGGGCGAGGGGCCGTTGACCCTGCTGCTGCGCGATCATCTGATCCAGCGCCTGGTGACCCAGGTCGACAACCTGGACAAGCCCAGCGTGCCGCCGACCGCACTGGCCGCGCGCCCACTGCCGGGCAGCCTGCAGGTGGAACCCGTTGAAGGTGGCGAGCGGATTGCCGCGGCCAATGCGGCGCGCTATGCGCCCTACGTGCAGGCGTTCACTGCGCTGGACCCCGCGGCGACGGCGGCTGCGTACAGGCGCTTCTATCCGCTGATCCAACAGGCCTATGTCGACCTGGGCCGGCCCGAAGGGTATTTCAACGACCGCCTGGTCGCGGTGATCGACCATCTGCTGGACACGCCGGAACTGGTGCAGTCGCCGCAGGTGGAACGCGATGAACGCGGCCGCTACCGCTTTGTCGATCCCACGTTGCAGTCGAGATCGATCGGCCAGAAGGCGCTGCTACGCATGGACGCGGCGCAGGCGCGGGCGGTCAAGCAGCAGCTGCAGGCGATCCGCAGCGCGATCGCTCGCGGCTGAAGGCTGAAGACTGCAGGGGCAGGTGTCATCGCCAGCGTGATAGGGTCTGGATCAGGTAGACAGGAGTGACCTTGATGCATCGAATGTGGTTGGGCGTGAGTGCGTTGTTCGCCACGACAGTGGCCTCGGCTGCGGCCGTCGAGACGCGCGATGGCGAACTGGGCGATCCCTACGGCTACACCCGCAGCGTGCGCCTTGCCGAACTGTCCCGGCTGCAGACGCTGGGCAAGTCACCCGGTGTAAAGGGCAAGCTGGGCCAGGCGGGTTTCTACCGCGTGCGCGGCGAGCTGGACCGCTCCAGCCAGGCGGCCCAGGAGTGCCTGAAGGCCGTGGCCAGCGAGGCGGCCGACAGTGTGAAGGGGGTCGAGTACCTGTGTTCGGCCACCCTGGCCGGCAATCTGCTCCTGCAGGGCGATATCGCGGGTTGGGCGGCGCAGATGCTCCAGGTTCGCACGCTGATGGAGCGCGACATCCGGCCGATGCTGAGCCCCAAGCTGCGCGACATCCATCTTGCTGGCATCAGCGAGCCGCATTTCGAGCGGTTTACCGCATGGCCGCGTAATGCCATGGCAGCGCAGCCGCCAGCCAGCGACATCAGTGTCCCCTTGCAGTTGGACAACGAACTGCCGACGCTCAGCCTGAAGCTGCGCACCGCAGCCGGTGAACGCGAGCTGCGCGTGCATCTGGACAGCGGCGCCGCACACTCGCGCATCGGCCGAGCGCTGGCGACCGAGCTGGGCTTGACGCTGACCGAGGGCTTCATGGCGGTCGATGGCAGCCCTGGCAAGTTGTATGCGCTGGCGGCACCGGTCGAGTTGGACATCGGCGGTGTCTCCGTGCGCGATGTGTCCTTTGCGGTACTGGGCCAGGACGACCTGCCACGCATCGGCCTGGACGTACTGCGCGCGCTGGGCCGGGTGCGGGTCAACAAGGATGCGCTGGTGATCCAGGCCACGGCCAGCCCGGTGCCGTGCACGCGGCGGATGGCCACGCTGTCCTCGCTATGGGCGGATGCGTACGACGTCCGCTATCCGATCCGCGCTGGCAAGGAGAGCGTGCTGGTCAAGGTGGATACCGGCTTCAACGGCGCCTTCCAGGCCCGCGGAACGTTGCCGACCACGCCACCCGCGTCGGCGATCCGGCGCAAGAACGTGATCACCACCGAAGGCAGCGAAGACATCCAGTTCGTGGAAGCGACCACGCCGGTCATGATCGGGGAGGAAGTGCTGAACCTGCCGATGAACCTGGGGCTGTCGCCCGGGCCCAACCCGCTGTTCAACCCGGACTGGCGCGTGGGCTTTGCCGCGACCCAGCGCTACAGCCTGTACATGGATGTTGAAGGCACCTATGGCTGCCCGGTGGCCGTTGCGGTGGCGCCACCGCTGTTGCCGCCGAAGCCGGCTCCCACGCCGCCTGCGGGCGGCTGATCCGCGGCTACAGGCTCTGCAGGAACGCCTCGATGTCTTGCAGATCCTGGCGGCCCAGCCCGCGCGGCCGCAGCAGTGGATCCGGCTCTGGGAACGGCGCCGCATCAGCCGGCAGCGCGGCCGGGGCGCGCGGGCGCGCGCCGCCCACGTTGTAGAACGCCAGCACGCCCGACAATTTCGGGATCATGCCGTTGTGCATGTAGGGCGCTGTGGCGGCAACGCCTCGCAGCGACGGTGTACGGAAACGGCCGCTGTCGGCGGGATCACCGGTGACCTCATAACGCCCCAGATCCTGCCGCGAACGCCCGCGGAAATGCAGGCCCAGATTATGGAAGCCGTTGTCGGTCAGCGCCGCCCCGCTGTGGCAGTTCATGCAACCGGCCTGCGTGCGGAACAGATGCAGGCCGCGCAGCTGGGTGTCGTCCAGTGCACGCGTATCGCCGCGCAGGAAGCGATCAAAGCGGCTGTTGCGCGGCGACAGGCTGCGCTCGAACGCGGCGATAGCCTGGCCGAGCTGGGCGGCATCGATGCGCGGCTGCGCGAACACCGCGGCGAAGTCAGCACGATAGGATGCATCGCGGCGCAGGCGACGCACGGCGCCGCGGGCACTGAACCCCATCTCGATGGGATCGGCGATGGGATGCAGCGCCTGCGCTTCCAGCGTGGCCGCGCGTCCATCCCAGAACAGCGGTGCCACGTGCGCGCTGGTGGCAACGCTGGGCGCATTGCGGCGGCCAGGCTGGCGATCATGACCGAAGGACACGCGGCGACCATCGGCCCAGCCCAGGTCCGGATCGTGGCAGCTGGCACAGGCCAGCTGCCGCGACTTCGAAAGAACCGGATCGAAGAACAGCCGCCGCCCCAGTGCCACCTTGGCTGGCGTGGAAGGATTGTCCGGTGGATCGACGGGCGACGGCAGTGGGGCCAGTTCCTTCCACGCCACGCCGGGTTCGACCTCCGGCGCGGGCCAGCGCGTACTGGGGCTGCTGTAGAGCGCACGCAGGCAGGCGCCATCCCAGCGTTCCGCCTTGCCCGGAGCAGGCGCGCAGACCGGCTGGGAAGGACGTGGCTGTGCAGCGCTGGCCAGCACGGCGCTGACCAGCACTGCACTCCAGCCAAGCCTGCGGCGGCGCGCGGGCCTCAGAACCGGTAGCCCACTTCGAGCCAGAACGAGCGTCCCATTTCGTAGTACGGCGCGCGGCTGACGCTGCTGGATACGCCATTCACCGCGCGCCGATCCAGCACGTTGAACACATCCACGTTGGCGAACACCGTGCCCATCGTCGACAACGGCTGCTCCCAGCCGATGCGCATGTCCCAGATCAACGAAGGGGCAAACCGCCGTCTTTCCCAGACCGCGACGCTCTGGCCGTCATGGACATCCTTCAGTCCGGTGTCCCGGATCGCGCGATACCCGGCCCGGTAGCGCAGCGTATTGCCCCAGGTCAGCCGAGCTGCCGGGATATGCGTGGTGCTGGCCAGTCGCGCGGTCCATGGGCGGTTGAAGTTGTCTGCCGGACGATCGCGGTAGCGGATGTAGCTGCCGTCGTAGCGGATGATCGGATTCTCGTAGTACGCGGTGCTGAAGTCGTCCTCGTAGTCGGGCGCAGAAGAGCGGCTGTCGGTCCAGTCCAGCGCCAGCAGGCCCGTGGTGCTGGTTCCGCCGAACTGCAGGCGGTGCAGGGGGCGCACGGTAAGGCTGATGATCTGTGTCTCGCTGCGGCCGTCGTTGCTCCAGGTTTCGTAGTGGGTGGCCAGCGAGGGGTCATCCGCGCGTTCGTCCTGTACCCGGCTGCTGGAACGCACGACCTGGTCACGCCCCTTGCGGTTGACGACCTTGCCGAGGAACTCCCAGCCCTTCCATTGCTGCTTGACGCCCAGCATCAGCTCATCGTCGTAGGCGATTCTCAGGCGATCGAAATGCAGCCCGTTGGCGGACTGCGTACCTGCGGTCCACTCGCTGTCGAGGGTGGGGCGGCGCTGGTTCCTGTATTGCAGCCGATCAAGGCCATCGCGCAGCCGCCACGTGGCCGCGTTGCGGCCGTAGTAGCGGTTGGCGCCCGCGATCAGCTGGGTGTCGCCGGCGGTGTCGAGATCCAGTGACATCGCCAGGCGCGGTGCGACCGTGGTGTGCTGCATGTAGCTGTCATGGTCGATGCGCAGGCCGGGACGCAATGACAGGCGCCCCGCGCGGATGCTGTCTTCGGCGTAGGCGCTCCAGCTGTCGATCTGGAAGTCCAGCCGGCCGCGCGTGTAATAGGTGCGGCTGGTGAAGAACTGTCCGGGCCAGTTGCTGGTGTTGGCGCGGCCGGTGCGGGTCAGGCCCATCCAGCAGGTCTGCGTGTCGGTGATGCCGGCCTTGTTGGTACAGCTGGTGGTGCGCGCCGGCGAGACATAGATGTAGGTGTCGTCCAGGCGCTCGTAGTCGACTTGCTGGTGCTGGTACTGGACGCCTGCCGCGAAACGATGCTCCATGCCCAGCCAGCGCTGCGGTGCCAGTATCAGATCGGCACGGTACTGGAGCGTCTTCTGTGCCTGGTCTATGTCGCCGAATTCACCTTCCAGCGAGCTGCCTGAAGTCCCCCAGTCCTTGCCCTCGGCCCAGTGCCAGCTCATGTAGTCCGCAGACTGCGGATGGCGGGACTGCTCGGTTGAACTCCAGCCCACCTGCTGGGTCAGAGTGCCCCATTGCGGCGACCACGTCGCCTTGAGCATCGCCTGGCGGCCACCGCCAATGATGTCGATGCCGGCACCGGGGACGTTGGAGCGGAAGTAGTGGGATTCCTCCGGCGCACGGGTAAAGCTTGCCTCGATGTCGAGCGTGTCGCTCGCTTCCCAGACCGCCTTGACGAACAGATTGTCGATGCTGCGCCGCTGGATCTGTTTCTCCGGATGCGCGTCGTCGACCAGGTGCGACTGCAGGTTGTAGGTGGGAATGGTCGAGCGCTTGCGGGTGAAAGTGGCCAGGACGCCGATGCGGTCGGTCAGATAGCCCTCCAGATCGGCGCGCGTGGTGGTCTTCTTGAATTCCGGCTGCCCGTCATTCGCGCCGGACGCCTTCTGGTAGCTGTCTGCGACGGTGGAGTCCAGGTGGTAGCGTGTCCACGAAGATCGCGAGGACTGGGTGGACAGGCGGCCGCTGAAGGTGCGTGATGGTCGCCGGGTGCTCGCTTCGACAACGCCGCCGTTGAATCCACCATAGGCGGCCGAAACGTTGCTGTCATGCACGGTGATGTCTTCCAGCAGGCTGCTGTCCAGCGCCAGCGCCTGCGAGCCGCCTGGAACGGAGAACAGCCGGTATACCTCCGGATCCGCACCCGGGTCGATGTCGTTATTGAAGTTCATGCCATCGACGATGAACGCGTTCTGATAGAACTTCGCACCATTGATGCTGATTTCCGCAGGGCGGATTTCGCCGGGGCTGAAGCTGCCCTGGTCGGCATTGTCGAACTGCACGGCGGGATGGATGCGCAGCAGCCGGGTGATGTCACCGTTGCCGGCGGCCTGCGCCGCGACGTAGCTGCGGTCCATTTGCAGGCTGCCTCCGAAGGTCGAACCAGTGTCCCGCCCCGGCACATGCAGGGTACTGGTGCGTCGTGCGCCTGCCGAGAGCTGCGCGCGCTGCAAGGTGTAGCTGCCATCGGCGCGGCGCACCGCGCGCAGCCCGCTGCCGTGCAGCAGTGCGTCGAACCCTGCGTCCACGTCCAGCCCTGTGGCAATCGATGGAGCCTGGCGGCCACGGGTCAGCGCGGGGTCGAAGGACAGGGCCACGCCATGCTCGGCGGCGAACGCGCCCAGTGCACTGCCCAGCGAGACGGTGCTGCGCTGGACGTGCAGGGATTCATCGGGCGGAGATTGAGCCAACGCGGGTGTGGCGGCGAGCGCGGTGGCGAGGAGGCTCAGTCGAAGCCGGGGCAGGTTCACGGTCATGGGGAGGAAAGTGAGGGGTTCATATCCTCTGCCACGCGACGCTCGGAAAAGTGTCAGCCGCGATGTCCCGCAGCCGACACGTGGATCCACAGCCCCTGCTCGATCCGAAGCGCATGGGTGGCGGCAAGCATCGACAGGCTGCGTTGCAGGTCGTCCAGCGGGAATGCGCCGGACACCGGCAGGCCGGCGATGCGCGGATCCACGCGCATCCAGCGGTGCTGGTAGCGCCCCAGCTCCTGCAAGACCTGCTGCAGCGGCATTGCATCGGCGACCAGCATGCCCCGGACCCACGCGTCAGCGCCGGGTGGCGCAGGCATGGGCCGTGGCAGCCGGGTCAGGTTCCAGCGCACCTGCTGCCCGGCGTCGACCTGGCGCTGTTGACCCGGCGTGGAGATCCGCACCGCGCCGCGCTGAACCACCAGCAGGGCGTCGTTCCCGAACAGGCGCACGCTGAAACTGGTGCCAAGTGCCTGCAGCGTGCCGTAGGGGGTCGTAACCCGGAACGGCCTTGCCGGGCATTGGGGATCAGCGGCTGTCTCCACCAGCATCTGCCCATGCCGCAGCCGCAGAAGGCGCGCATGTGCATCGAATGCGATGTCGACCGCAGTGCTGGTATCCAGGTGCAGCACACTGCCATCGTCCAGCACCTGCTGGGCGCGCTCGCCCACGGCCGTGCGCGCACTGGCATCCCACGCTGCGTCGTCCCACAACCGCCAGGCCAGCCATCCACCGAGTGGCGCCACCAGCAGAGCGGCGACGCTGCGCAGTACGGCGCGGCGCCCAGCCGACGCGGGCGGCTGCAGGGTGCGCTGGGCCAGCGCTGTAGGCACCTGAGCGGTCAGCGCCAACAAACGTTCCGCGCGCTGCCAGGCGTGGGCGTGTGCCGGATCGGCATCGTGCCAGCGTTGCCATTGCGTGCGCTGCGCCGCGCTGTCGTCCTCGTGCAGGCGCATCAGCCAGTCGGCGGCCTGTTCCAATACGCGCGGCGGAAGGGCCGGTGCGGCGGCGGTCTCAGCCGGCATGCGCCAGGCAGCCCATCAGCGCCCGCTTCATGTGCCGCTTCACCGTCGACAGTGACAGCCCCAGCTGTTCGCTGATGGCCTCATAGCGCAGCCCATCGAACTGCGCCAGCATGAACACCCGGCGTGCCATCGCGGGCAGGCCGTCGAGCATCGCGTCGATCTGTTGCAGGGCCTCACGCACCAGCGCCTGTTCCTCCAGCGAGGGCAGCACCGGCTCTGGAAACTGCGCCAGGTACTCCAGGTAGGCGCGCTCCAGTGCCTGGCGCCGGAACCAGTTGGCGGCCAGCCCGCGCGCAATGGTGGTCAGGAAGGCACGCGGCTCGCGCAGCGCGGCCAGGTCGCGGCCCTGCAGCAGTCGCGCGAAGGTGTCCTGGGTGAGGTCATCGGCCACATCACGATTGCCTACGCGACTGCTCAGCCAACCCTGCAGCCAGGCCCGGTGATCGCGGTACAGCACGCCCAGTTGTTCGTGGTGGGGAGGCATGAAGGAGACGCGCGGCGCTGATCGAAATGAGAATGATTCGCAAGTATGGCATCCGTGATGCGCCGATTCCAGTGTTACGCGCGCGCTGGCTTGCGCAGGATCAACGCGGCGGCAACATGCGGTGCGGCATGCTGGCCGCGGGCTGACTGGCCTCCGGATGCAGTCGCAGTCACCCTTGAAACCGGGTGGGGCAACCGCATCTTTCCAGCATCGCCGGCAGTGGCCGGCCCTGATCACCGATGAGGTTCTGCAATGCGGATGGACAAGCTCACCTCGCGTTTCCAGCAGGCGCTGGCAGACGCACAGTCGCTGGCCGTGGGCCGCGACAACAGCATCATCGAACCGGTTCACCTGTTCAGTGCGCTGCTGGACCAGCAGGGCGGCAGCACGCGCCCGCTGCTGGCCCAGGCCGGCGTGAACGTGCCGGTGCTGCGCGAGCGCCTGACCGAGGCGCTGGATGCACTGCCCAAGGTGTCCGGCCAGGCTGGCAACGTCTCGATGGGCAACGACCTGGGGCGGCTGCTGAACCAGACCGACAAGCTGGCCCAGCAGCACGGCGATGCCTTCATCGCCAGCGAGTGGTTCGTGCTGGCCGCGCTGGAAGACAGCGGCACGCTGGGCATGGCGCTGCGCGCCGCCGGTGCCGACAAGGCGCGCCTGCAGACCGCCATCGACAAGCTGCGTGGCGGCGAGAACGTGCAGTCGGAAAACGCTGAAGAACAGCGGCAGGCGCTTGAGAAGTACACCATCGACCTGACCGCGCGCGCCGAGAGCGGCAAGCTTGATCCGGTGATCGGCCGTGACGAGGAAATCCGCCGCACCATCCAAGTGCTGCAGCGCCGGACCAAGAACAACCCGGTGCTGATCGGCGAACCCGGCGTAGGCAAGACTGCCATTGTCGAAGGCCTGGCCCAGCGCATCATCAATGACGAAGTGCCCGAGGGCCTGCGCGGCAAGCGCGTGCTGTCGCTGGACATGGGCGCGCTGATCGCCGGTGCCAAGTTCCGCGGTGAATTCGAGGAGCGCCTGAAGGGCGTGCTCAACGACCTGGCCAAGAGCGAAGGGCAGATCATCCTGTTCATCGACGAGCTGCACACCATGGTCGGCGCCGGCAAGGCCGACGGTGCGATGGATGCCGGCAACATGCTCAAGCCTGCACTGGCGCGCGGCGAGCTGCACTGCGTGGGTGCCACCACGCTGGATGAGTACCGCAAGTACATTGAAAAGGACGCCGCGCTGGAGCGCCGCTTCCAGAAGGTGTTCGTGGGCGAGCCGTCGGTGGAAGACACCATCGCCATCCTGCGCGGGCTGAAGGAGAAGTACGCCGTTCACCACGGCGTGGAAATCACCGATCCGGCCATCGTGGCCGCCGCCACGCTGTCCAACCGCTACATCACCGATCGCCAGCTGCCAGACAAGGCCATCGATCTGATGGACGAGGCGGCGTCGCGCCTGCGCATGGAAATCGACTCCAAGCCGGAGGAACTGGATCGCCTGGAACGTCGTGTGATCCAGCTGAAGATCCAGCGCGAGATGCTGAAAAAGGAAAAGGACGAGGCTTCGCGGCAGCGCTTGGCCGATCTGGAAAACGACATCGAGGCGCTGGAGCGCGAGTTCTCCGATCTCAATGAAATCTGGAAGTCGGAGAAGGCCGCGCTGCAGGGTGCAACCAAGATCAAGGAGCAGGTCGAGCAGGCCAAGCTGGAGCTGGAATCGGCGCAGCGCCGCCAGGATTTCGCCAGGATGAGCGAGATCCAGTATGGCCTGCTGCCGCAGCTGGAAAAGCAGCTGGCCGCTGCGCAGGAGGCCGAACACAAGGACTTCAAGCTGGTGCAGGACCGGGTTACCGACGAGGAGATCGCCGAGGTCGTGTCGCGCTGGACCGGCATTCCGGTCAACAAGATGCTCGAAGGTGAGCGCGACAAGCTGCTGCGCATGGAAGAGGTGCTGCACAACCGCGTGGTCGGCCAGGAGGAAGCGATCAAGGTCGTCTCCGACGCCGTGCGCCGTTCGCGTGCGGGCCTGTCCGATCCGAACCGGCCGGCCGGCTCGTTCCTGTTCCTCGGCCCGACCGGCGTGGGCAAGACCGAGCTGTGCAAGTCGCTGGCCGAGTTCCTGTTCGACAGTGCTGACGCGATGATCCGCATCGACATGAGCGAGTTCATGGAGAAGCACAGCGTCGCCCGCCTGATCGGTGCCCCTCCGGGCTACGTGGGTTACGAAGAGGGTGGTTACCTGACCGAGGCGGTGCGCCGCCGTCCGTATTCGCTGATCCTGCTGGACGAAGTGGAGAAGGCGCATCCGGATGTGTTCAACATCCTGCTGCAGGTGCTGGACGATGGCCGGCTGACCGATGGCCAGGGCCGCACCGTGGACTTCCGCAACACCGTCATCGTGATGACCTCGAACCTGGGCTCGCACCAGATCCAGGACATGAGCGCTGATGACAGCCCGGAGGCCTACACGCAGATGAAGGCGGCGGTGATGGGCGTGGTGCAGGCGCACTTCCGCCCGGAGTTCATCAACCGCCTGGACGACATCGTGGTGTTCCACCCGCTGGACAAGCAGCAGATCAAGCAGATCGCGCGCATCCAGATGCGTGGCCTGGAAAAGCGCCTGGCCGAGCGCGGCTTGAAGCTGGAGGTGTCCGATGCTGCGTTCGACCTGCTGGGCAACGTCGGCTTCGATCCGGTGTATGGCGCGCGTCCGCTGAAGCGCGCGATCCAGGCACAGCTGGAAAATCCGCTGGCGCAGAAGATCCTGTCCGGCGCCTTCGTCAACGGTGACACCATTGAAGTCGGCAACGACGGCGGCCACCTGGTGTTCGCCAAGGCGTGAGTCCATCGGGGCGCTGCCTGAGCGC
>NZ_JAPTFX010000137.1:0-13052 GCF_030985895.1 Stenotrophomonas sp. Sm6012
GTTGCGGGGGCGTGAGCCGCATGGATGCGGCGACCGAGCTTACATGGACGTACTTGCAGCGACCCCCGCAACCGGACCCACCCCGCCATCCCACGGACTGCCCGCTTTTGACGTTGACGTTGACGTAGCCGTTGATTCTGCGGGTGCAGGGCGCAGCCCTGCCGATAACCCTCCCTCCTGCGACGGTTCGTCGCACGGGCATCCCTGGACCCGGCTCTACACTAGCGGGGTGACCCGCCTGTCCCGCCCGCAGCGCCTCCTGCTCCAGCTCGCCGTCCTGGCGACGCTGCTGATGGTGCTTGCGCCACTGGTCAGCCGCGCGCTGCAGGCACCGCCGATGGATCACGCGGCAATGGCGGGCATGGACCACGCCGCCATGGGCCATGACAGGCAGGACATGGCCATGCCCGGGCACGATCACCACAGCGCAGCGCCGGCAACGCCCAGCCGCCCGGCCGACCCCCACGCCATGCATGGCGAGGCCTGCGAATACTGCGTGCTGGCCATGCGCCTGCTGCCCTGGCTGGCGGTGCTGGTGCTGCTGTTGCCGCTGCTGTGGCGGCCGCGGCTGGTGTTCGCGTGGTCGCAACGCGTGCTGCCCGCCGCACGCTGGCCTGCGCATGCCGCGCGTGGCCCGCCGCGCCTCTCCATCGTCCGCTGATGTCCCTATCGAATCTGCCGCACGACGCCTGACCGGGCGCCGTGCGCGCGTGCGTACCCTGGAGCTGTTCCGATGAAAATGACTTCCCGCCCCGCGGGCGCCTGTGCGCGCCTGCCGGTTGCCCTTGGCCTGGCCGTGGCCGCATCACTGGCCAACGCCGCGCCCGCCGACGAGGCGCGCACCCTCGACACGATGGTGGTGACCGCCGCCGCACCGTCCTCGCCACTGCACTGGGTGACCGATCCGCGCCTGCCGCGGCAACCGGTACCGGCCAGCGACGGTGCCGATTACCTGAAGACCGTTCCCGGCTTCTCGGCCATCCGCAACGGTGGCACCAACGGCGATCCGGTGCTGCGCGGCATGTTCGGTTCGCGCCTGAACATTCTCAGCAACGACGGCAACCTGATCGGTGCCTGCCCGTCACGCATGGACAATCCGCTGTCCTACATCTCACCCGAAAGCTTCGACCGGCTGACCATCATCAAGGGGCCGCAGAGCGTGCGCTGGGGCGCCGGTGCCTCGGCTGGCACCGTGCGCTTCGAACGCGATACGCCGCGCTTCGAGGAACCGGGCCTGCGCGCCGGCGCCAGTGCACTGGTCGGTTCGCGCAACCGCAACGACCAGGTGCTGGACCTGACCCTGGGCAACCCGACCGGTTACGTGCGCGCCAGTGGCAACCGTTCCGAAGCCGATGATTACAAGGATGGCCACGGTGATGTGGTGCCGTCGAAGTGGCGCAAGTGGAACGGCGACGTGGCCATCGGCTGGACGCCGGATGCCGACACGCTGCTGGAGATCTCCGCTGGTGCCGGCGATGCGATCGCGCGCTACGCCGGGCGTGGCATGGACGGCGCTGCCTTCGAACGCACCAGCTACGCCGCGCGCTTCGAGAAACGCAACCTGCCCGGCGCGTGGGACACGGTGCAGGCCAACGTGTACTACAACGAGGCCGACCACGTGATGGACAACTACACGCTGCGCACGCCGAATCCGCACAGCATGATGCCGATGCCGATGGCCTCCAACGTGGACCGCCGTACCCAGGGCGGCCGGCTCAGTTCCGAATGGCGCTGGCAGGACATGCAGCTGGTGGCCGGTGTGGATGGCGAAGACAGCCGCCATCGCGGTCGCATGGGCATGGGCCGCGGCACCTATCGCCAGGCCGCCTGGGACACCGATGCCAACTTCCGTCGCTATGGCGCATTTACCGAGCTGACCCTGGGCGCCGGCACCGACCAGCGCTGGATCACTGGCCTGCGCATCGATCGCGCCAGCGTCCGCGACCAGCGGCAGTCGATCCGCGGGATGATGGGCAACATGCCCAATCCGACCGCGGGCCAGCGCCGCAAGGAATGGCTGGGCAGCGGCTTCCTGCGCTACGAACAGGACCTGGCCGATGGCCTGACCTGGTACGCCGGCCTCGGTCGCAGTGAGCGCATGCCCGACTACTGGGAGCTGTTCTCGCCCGACCATGGCCCGGCTGGCGCGCTGAACGCGTTTGCCGGCCTCCAGCCCGAGCGCACCACCCAGCTCGACGTCGGCCTGCAGTACAAGGGGCCGCGCGTGCAGGCGTGGGTCTCTGCCTATGCCGGGCAGATCCAGGACTACATCCTGTTCACCTACCACGGCAGCGGCATGATGGGCATGAGCCAGGCCAGCAACGTCGACGCACGTATTGCCGGCGCCGAGGCGGGGCTGGAAGTGAGCGTGGCCGAACAGTGGAAACTGGGTGGCACGCTGGCCTACGCCTGGGGCGAGAACCGCGACCAGCAACGTCCGCTGCCGCAGATGCCGCCTCTGGAAGCGCGCCTGAGTGCGAAGTGGGAAGGCCAGCGCTGGAGTGCCGGTGCGCTGCTGCGCGCGGTGACCCACCAGCACCGTGTCGCAGATGGCCAGGGCAATGTCGTCGCCCAGGACCTCGGACCAAGCGCCGGCTTCGCTACCTTCGCGCTCAATGCCGCCTACCGTTTCAGTTCGCAGCTGCAGCTCAGCGCGGGCGTCGACAATCTGTTCGACCGGGCCTACAGCGAGCACCTGAACCTGGCCGGCAGTGCCGACTTCGGCTTCCCGGCGGACCCGGTGCGCATCAACGAACCGGGCCGCAGCGTGTGGATGAAGGTGAATTACCGGTATTGATCCCTTCGTGGCGTCGGTAGCGCCGGGCAATCCCCGGCGCTGCAGGCGCGGCTGGATACACCCCGACACATGCCGACACTGCCCGCGGCAGCCTTGCACGGAACGGGTTCAAGGCGCTATCGCGGCCCTGGTTCCACGCCGGTAAACGCTTGGCACATACCGCTTTTGCAGGCGCTTGCCTACACTCGGCGGCCGTGGATCAATCAGGACCGTTCATGTTGGCTCGTATCGCTTCGACCCTGGCCCTTGGCCTCAGCCTGGCCGTGCTGGCCGGGTGCGCAGGCAAGCAGGAGGCCGCCGCGCGTCGGCAGGGCGAAGCGGTGCCGGTGACCGCGCAGGTGGTGCAGCCCACGCAGTGGAACGACACCCTGCAGGCACTGGGCACGGCCAAGGCGCGCGAGTCGATCAGCGTCACCGCCAAGGTCAGCGAGATTGTCGAGAAGGTGCACTTCGAAAGCGGCCAGCACATCGCCGCCGGTGCACCGATCGTGACCCTGCGTGGGCAGGCCCAGGAAGCGGCGCTGGTGCAGGCGCAGGCCACCTTCCACGAGGCCGACCAGCTGTACAAGCGCCAGCGCGAACTGGCCACGCAGCGCCTGGTGTCCAGCGCCACGCTGGATACGCAGAAGTCGATCCGCGATGCCGCCGAAGCGCGCGTGGCGCAGATGCAGTCGGACATCGGTGACCGTCGCGTGCGCGCGCCGTTCGCCGGCGTGCTCGGCATCCGCCAGGTCAGCCCGGGCACGCTGCTGACGCCGACCACGGTGATCGCCACGCTCGATGACATCGAACACATGCACATCGATTTCCAGGTGCCGGAAGTGGAACTGGCCGCACTGGGCGTGGGTGACAAGGTCAGCGCCACCAGCGTGGCCTGGCCGGGCCGTACCTTCGAGGGCGTGGTCAGCACCATCGATGCGCGCATCGACCCGGCCACCCGTGCGGTGACCGTGCGCGCCGACTTCGCAAACGGCGACCACGCGCTGCGCCCGGGCATGCTGCTGGATGTGCGCCTGTTCCACCCCGAGCGCGCAGCGCTGGTGGTGCCGGAAATCGCCGTGGTGCAGGTCGGCCGCGATACCTTCGTCTACCGCATCAAGGCCGACGACAGCGTCGAGCGGGTGGACGTGGTCACCGGCGCGCGCCGTGCCGGCGTGGTCGAGATCAAGCAGGGCCTGGAGGCCGGTCAGCGCATCGTGGTGGATGGCACCGGCAAGCTGCGCCCGGGCCTGAAGGTCGCCGCCAAGGACGCCGCACCGGCCAGTGGTGCCAAGCCGGCTGACGCGCCGGCGCCGGTCGCCGCCGAGGGCCACGGCGGATGAAGCTGTCCGACATCTCCATCCAGCGGCCGGTATTCGCCGTGGTGATGAGCCTGTTGCTGCTGGTGCTGGGCGTGATGTCCTTCACCCGCCTGACCCTGCGCGAGCTGCCAGCCATCGATCCGCCGATCGTCTCGGTGTCGGTGGACTACACCGGCGCTTCGGCGGCGGTCATCGAAAGCCGCATCACCCAGGTGTTGGAAGATGCGCTGGCCGGCATCGAAGGCATCGATACGATCAACGCGCGCAGCACCAACGGCCGCTCGCAGGTCAGCATCGAATTCACCTCCAACCGCGATATCGAAGCGGCGGCCAACGACGTGCGCGATGCAGTCAGCCGCGTCGCCGACCGCATGCCGGAGGAAGCGCGCCCGCCGGAGATCGCCAAGGTCGAGAGCGATGCCGACCCGATCATCTGGTTCAACATGGTCTCCTCGACCATGGACACGCTGGAACTGAGTGACTACGCCGACCGCTACGTGGTCGATCGCTTCTCCAGCCTGGATGGCGTGGCCCAGGTCCGCATCGGTGGCCGCCAGCGCTACGCGATGCGCATCTGGCTGGACCGTGACCAGCTGGCCGCGCGCGGCCTGACCACCGGCGACGTGGAAACTGCGCTGCGCAACGAGAACGTGGAACTGCCGGCCGGCCGCATCGAATCGACCGACCGTGATTTCACCCTGCGCGTGGAGCGCAACTACATCAAGCCGGAAGACTTCGCGACCATCCCGCTGGGCAAGGGCCGCGACGGCTACGTGGTGCGCATGGGCGACGTGGCGAAGATCGAGCTGGCCTCGGCCGAGCGCCGCGCCTACTACCGCAGCAACGGCGAGCCGGGCATCGGCCTGGGCATCGTCAAGACCTCCACCGCCAACTCGCTGGACGTGGCCCGCGTGGCGCGCGCGGAAGCCGAGCGGGTTGCGTTGACGCTGCCCAAGGGCACGCAGATCTTCGTCGCCTTCGACAACACCACCTTCATCGAGGCAGCAGTGGATCGCGTCTACGCCACGCTGGTCGAGGCGATGATCCTGGTGCTGGCGGTGATCTGGCTGTTCCTCGGCAGTTTCCGCGCCGCACTGATTCCTGCGGTGACGGTGCCGGTCTGCCTGGTGGCCGCCTTCATCGCGCTGTACGCGTTCGATTTTTCGATCAACCTGCTGACCCTGCTTGCGCTGGTGCTGTGCATCGGCCTGGTGGTGGACGATGCGATCGTGGTGGTGGAGAACGTGCAGCGCCGCATCGACCTGGGCGAACCGCCGCTGGTCGCCTCCAAGCGCGGTACCGCGCAGGTCGCGTTCGCGGTGATCGCCACCACCGCCGTGCTGGTGGCGGTGTTCCTGCCGGTGGGCTTCCTGGAAGGCAACACCGGGCGCCTGTTCCGTGAACTGGCGGTGGCGCTGGCGGCGGCGGTGGCGTTGTCCGCCTTCGTCGCGCTGACGTTGACGCCGATGATGGCCTCCAAGCTGCTCAAGCCGCACACCGGGCAGGCGCCGCGCGGCCTGCATGGCTTCGTCAACCGCAACCTGGAGCGCCTGGCCGGCGCCTATGGCCGCGTGCTGGACCACCATGTCGACCGCACCTGGATCTACCTGCTGGTGATGGTGGCCGCGCTGGCCGCCAGCTGGGGCCTGCTCAAGCTGCTGCCCTCGGAGCTGGCCCCGGCCGAAGACCGTGGCTCGTTCCAGATCATGATCGATGGCCCGGAAGGCGCCGGCTACGACTACACCGTGCAGCAGGTGCAGCAGGTGGAAGCGATGCTGGCCCCGCACGTGGGCGCGGACAAGCCGATCGTGCGCGCCAACCCGCGCGTGCCCGGTGGCTGGGGCGCCAGCGAGGAAATGCACACCGGCCGGGTCAGCATCTTCCTGCAGCCGTGGCGGCAGCGCAGTGAAGGCACGCCGGAGGTGGCCAACGAGCTGCAGAAAGAACTGGACACCATCCGCGGCGTGCGCGTGCGCACGCAGGTGGGCGGGGGCCTGGTGCGCAGTGGCGGGCAGCCGTTCCAGATCGTGCTGGGCGGGCCGGAATACGCCGAAATCGCCCAGTGGCGCGATCGCATCCTGCTGCGCATGGCCGACAATCCCGGCCTGGTCGGCCCGGACTCGGACTACAAGGAAACCCGGCCGCAGATGCGGGTGAACATCGACCGCCAGCGTGCGGCCGACCTCGGCGTGCCGGTCACCGCGATCGGTTCGGCGCTGGAAACCATGATGGGCTCGCGCCGCGTCACCACTTTCGTCGACAACGGCGAGGAGTACGACGTGCTGGTGCAGGCCGGCCGCGATGGACGCACCAGCCCGGCCGACCTGGCCGCCATCCGCGTGCGCGCCACCTCCGGCGAACTGGTGCCGTTGTCCAACCTGGTCACGCTGAGTGAAGTGGCCGAGGCCGGCACCCTGAACCGCTTCAACCGCCTGCGCTCGATCACCATCACCGCCGGCCTGGCGCCGGGCTACCCGCTGGGCGAGGCCATCGCCTGGGCACAGAACGTGGCCCGCGAGGAACTGCCGCAGTACGCGCAGGTGAACTGGAAGGGCGAGTCGCGCGAGTACCAGAGCGCCGGTGGCGCGGTGCTGCTGACCTTTGCCATGGCGCTGCTGGTGGTGTACCTGGTGCTGGCCGCGCAGTTCGAGAGCTTCATCCACCCGCTGACCATCATGCTGACGGTGCCGCTGGGCGTGCTCGGCGCGCTGGTCGGGTTGTGGGTGAGTGGGGGTACGGTGAACCTGTTCAGCCAGATCGGCATCGTCATGCTGGTCGGCCTGGCCGCGAAGAACGGCATCCTCATCGTCGAATTCGCCAACCAGCTGCGTGACGACGGAAGAACCGTGCGCGAGGCGATCATCGAATCGGCGATGGTGCGCCTGCGCCCGATCCTGATGACCTCGATCGCCACCGTGGTCGGCGCGGTCCCGCTGGTGGTGGCCGGTGGCCCGGGTTCGGCCAGCCGTGGCACGATCGGCATCGTGATCATCTTCGGCGTGACCCTCTCGACCTTCCTGTCGCTGTTCGTGGTGCCGGCGTTCTACGCGCGGTTGGCGCCCTATACGCGTTCGCCGGAAGCGGTGAAGCGCGAGCTGGAGAAGCAGGAAGCCGCGTCGCCGTCGGTGGGCGGCCATGCCTGACCTGGCGCAGCGCCTGTACGGCGACGGCTTCGTGCTGAGGCCGTGGTGCAGCGACGACCTGGACTCGTTGCTGCGCCACGCCAATGACGCCGAGGTCTCGCGTGGCCTGCGCGACCGCTTCCCGTTCCCGTACACCCGCGAGGATGGCGAGGCGTTCCTCGCCGGCCGCGTACTGGCGCCCGCAACGCTCAACCTGGCCATCGAGATCGACGGCCATGCCTGCGGCAGCATCGGCGCCCAGCAGGGCAGCGCCGAGCGCGCGCACACCGCTGAATTGGGCTACTGGCTGGGCCGGGCGCTGTGGGGGCAGGGCCTGATGACCCGCGTGGTCGGTCTGTTCGCCCCTTGGGTGATGGACGAACTGCGCCTGTTCAGGCTGCAGGCCACGGTGGTCGACTTCAACCTTGGCTCGGCCCGGGTGCTGGAGAAGAACGGCTTCCAGGAGGAGGGCGTGGAGCGCTGTGCGGTCTACAAGCGTGGCGTCCTGCACGACCTGCGCCGCTTTGCCCGGGTTCGCATGCAGCTGCCCTGAGCGGCGAATTCCTTCTGGCGCTACCGCAGCGGCCTTCGATCAGGGAGAATCGACCGGTCCCCTCCAGCCGACGGGACGTCCTTACAACCCGCCGACTGGAGAGAGCGCGCGTGGAAGCTACCGTACATTTCATCAACAGCATCATCTGGAGCAAGGCACTGATCTTCATGTGCCTGGCCGCCGGCCTGTTCTTCAGCCTGCGCACCCGCTTCATGCAGATCCGTGGTTTCCTCGAGATGTGCCGCCTCACCGTCAAGGGCGAGAAGTCCGACGCCGGCGTGTCCTCGTTCCAGGCGCTGGCCATGTCGATGGCCGGCCGCATGGGCATCGGCAATATTGCCGGCGTGGCCACCGCCATCGCCTTCGGCGGCCCCGGTGCCATCTTCTGGATGTGGGTGATGGGCTTCCTCGGCGCGTCCACCTCGTACGTGGAATGCACCCTGGCGCAGATCTACAAGACCAAGGATGCCGAAGGCCGCTACCGCGGTGGCCCGGCCTACTACATCGAAAAGGCCATGGGCCTGAAGTGGTACGCGCTGGCCTTCGCCATCGCCACGATCATCGCGGCCGGCTTCCTGATGCCGGGCGTGCAGGCCAACGCCATCGCCGACAGCATCATCAACGCCTGCCGCGGCACCGCGCTGTGCGGTCCGCTGGACGGCCAGACGCTGGGCATGGAATCGGTGCAGGCGCTGAAGCTGGGCATCGGCATCGTGGTGGGCCTGCTGCTGGGCGTGGTGATCTTCGGCGGCGTCAAGCGCATCGCCAACTTCGCCGAGGTGGTGGTGCCGTTCATGGCGGCGGCCTTCATCCTGACCGCCATCGTCATCATGGTCATCAACTACGACCGCGTGCCGGAGATGTTCGGCATCATCTTCAAGAGTGCCTTCGGCACCCACGCCGCATTCGGCGCGATGATGGGCCTGGCGGTGGAGTGGGGCATCAAGCGCGGCATCTATGCCAATGAAGCCGGGCAGGGTTCCGGCCCACACGCGGCAGCCGCTTCGGAGGTCTCGCACCCGGCCAAGCAGGGCTACGTGCAGGCCTTCGCCATCTACTTCGACACCATGATGGTGTGCACCGCCACCGCGTTCCTGATCCTGGCCAGCGGCACCTACAACGTGTACTCGCCGGCAGGTGCCAGCGCCCCGCCGATCTTCCAGGGCCTGGCCGGCATTCCGGAAGGCGCGGGCTATGCGCAGGCCGGCGTGGAAGCGGTGCTGCCGGGCTGGGGTTCGGCGTTCGTGTCGATCGCCATCTTCTTCTTCGCCTTCACCACCATCATGGCGTACTACTACATGGCCGAGACCAACCTCAGCTATGTGAACCACAACAAGAAGCGCCCGCTGACCGTGCTGGTGCTGCGCCTGGGCATCATCGGCATGGTGGTGTTCGGTGCGTTCCACAATGCGACCCTGGCCTGGGCGCTGGGTGACATCGGCGTTGGCCTGATGGCCTGGCTGAACATCATCGCCATCCTCATCATCCAGAAGCCGGCGATGCTGGCCCTGCGTGACTACGAACGACAGAAGAAGCTGGGCCTGGATCCGGTGTTCGACCCTGATGCCCTGGGCATCAAGAACGCCGATTTCTGGCGCCAGCGCAAGCAGGAGAGTGTGTAAGTGAACAACCCCTGGAACAACCGCCGCCCGTCCGCCCGTCCGCCGCGCGCAACACCGTTGCCGCGCCCGGAGGTACTGGCCACGGGTGGTGGTGGGCGCGGCGGCAGCGACGAGCTGCGCCTGTACGGCCTGAACGCCGTGCTGGCCGCGTTCGACGCGCGGCCGCAGGCGCTGCGCAAGCTGTACCTGCTGGAGGCGCGCATTCCGCGCCTGCAGCCACTGCTGAAGTGGTGCGTGGCCAACCGCGTGGGCTATCGCGTGGTCGAGGACGGCGATCTGAACAAGCTCGCCGGTACCACCCATCACGAAGGCGTGGTGGCCGATGTGCTGCGCGCACCAGCACTGCCGTTGGAACAGTGGCTGCAGCAGGTCGGTGACGGCCCGGCGCTGGCGCTGTGGCTGGACGGCGTGGGCAACCCGCACAACCTGGGCGCGATCCTGCGCTCGGCGGCGCACTTCGGTGCCAAGGCGCTGCTGCTGCCCGAAGGCAGCACGCTGGCGCTGTCCGGTGCCGCCGCACGCGTGGCGGAGGGCGGTGCCGAAGCGGTGCCGCTGGTGCAGCTGCCGGCCAACGCGCAGGCGATGGCGCAGCTGCGGGACGCCGGTTTCGGCCTGGCCGCTACCCTGGTCGAGGGCGGTGACGATGTGTTCCGTGCGTCGCTTCCGGCGCGGCTGGTGTATGTAATGGGCGCCGAAAGCGAAGGCATGGACCGCAGCCTGGCGGGCGAATGCGACCTGCAGGTCTCGATCCCCGGCAGTGGTGCGGTGGAGAGCCTCAACGTGGCCTCGGCTACCGCAGTGCTGCTGGCGCAGTGGGCGAGCCGTCGCGACGGCTGATACCGCCGCGACACCGTCCCATTGACGACCTGGACCCGGCCCCTGTGGCCGGGTTTTCTTTTGCGCCCTGCAGAAGCGGGCGTGCCCCGTTGCCTGCCAAGCCGATTACGTCACTACGCGTTGCATCAAGCACGCTTGATCGATGATCAGATGTTTTTAGTAATTGTCTCATTGTCGAGCCATGTCCCGCATCGCACGGTGGATCTCCATCCAACGTCGAACAGGAGTGGTTCCCATGCATCTAGTCAAACACCCCACGATGCGCGCATCCCTGCTGCTGGCCCTGTGTGCGCTCGCCGCACCGGCGGTGCACGCCGATGAGCGAAGCCTGGACGGCATCAACTTCACCGGACCGCTGATCACCCCGAATCCGGCCGGCCTGCCGCAGGGCAACTGGTACATCGAGCCCTATCTGGTGCGGGTCGACAGCCGCGACCACTATGACGACAACGGTGACCGTCGCCGCAGCGCCGAGCGCAGTGGCGCGTGGGCAACCGTGGTGCCGATCATCTATGGCTTCAGCGACCGGGTGATGGGCCAGGTCAACCTCAGTGCGACACGTTCGGAATCCGGCAGTGCTCGCAGCAGTGGTTTCCGCGCCGGAGACACCACCGCACGGCTGCAGTACCTGTTGCAGGCGCCGAACGCCGATGGCACCCGCCCCGCCATCTCGGTCGCGCTGGTACAGCGCTTCAGCACCGGCAGCCATGACCGCATCACCGGCAATCCGCTCGATGCGCAGGGCGACGGCGTGCAGCGCACCACCGCTGCCCTGGGCGTGCAGCAGGTGGTGTGGCTGGGCAACGACCGCCCGCTGCGGTGGCGGGCCCAGTTCAGCGCCGGCCCCGCTCCCTCGCGTACCGCCATTTCCGGCACCAGCGTCTACGGCACCGACGACAGCTTCCAGGGACACGTCGCGCGTGGCTCGGTGCTGGGGCTGTCGGTGGGCGCCGAGTACAGCTTCAATTCGCGTTGGGTGGGGGTGATGGAAATGTCCGCCAGCCGCGAGACCGGCCAGCGGCTGAGTGGTTTCGCACGCAACGGCGCCGGTGTGATCGAACGCATCGATCAACGCCGCCCCGCCAGCCGCAGCGTCAGCCTGGCGCCTGCCGTGGAGTATCACTTCAGTCCCTCGCTGGGATTGATTGCCGGTGTCGAGTTCACCGTGGCCGGGCGCAACACCGGCCGCATCGTCAGCCCCCAGGTTGCCCTCGGCATGTTCTTCTGAGGGGCCGCCGATGAACATCGAATCCATCGTCAATGCGATCCTGGGCGTGGTCTGGAGCCCTTATCTGGTGGTGCTGTGCCTGCTCACTGGCCTGTACTTCAGCGTGCGTACCCGTTTCATCCAGCTGCGCGCGCTGCCGGACATGCTGCGCCTGATGTTCCGCCATGAACGCTCCGAGTCCGGGGTGTCACCGTTCCAGGCACTGTCGATCTCGTTGTCCAGCCGGGTCGGTGTGGGCAACATCGCCGGCGTGGCCATGGCCATCGCCTTCGGTGGCCCCGGTGCGATCTTCTGGATGTGGGTCGTGGCCTTTCTCGGTGCCTCCAGCGCCTTCATCGAATCCACCCTGGCGCAGATCTACAAGGACCGTGATGCCAAGGGCCAGTATCGCGGCGGGCCGGCGTACTACATCGAGAAGGGCCTGGGCCAGCGCTGGTATGCAGTGCTGTTCGCGCTGGTGACCGTGCTCGCCGGCGCCATGCTGGCAGGGACCCAGTCCAATGCCATCACCAGTGCAGTGAACGAAGCCTGGGATGTGCCGGTGATGACCACCACCGTGGTGCTGCTGGTGGTGCTGGGCATCATCCTGATCGGTGGCGTGCGGCGTATTGCACGGGTAGCCGAATGGGTAGTGCCGCTGATGGCGGTGGCCTACCTGATGGTGGCCGCAGTGGTAATGGTGCTCAACGCGGAAAAAGTGCCCGGCGTGATCATGCTGGTGCTGAACAGCGCATTCGGCGTGGACGCGGCCTTCGGCGCGATGATCGGCACCGCCATCCAGTGGGGCGTTCGCCGCGGCGTGCTGTCCAACGAGGCCGGCATGGGCAGTGGAGCGCATGCGGCCGCTGCCGCCGAAGTCTCGCATCCGGTCAAGCAGGGACTGGTGCAGTCGTTCTCGGTCTACATCGACACCATGGTGGTGTGCAGCGCAACCGCATTCCTGATCCTGTCCACCGGCCTGTACAACATCTACGACCCGGCGGTGAACGGCGTTCCCGATGAGGCCCGCCTGCTGCTGGCCAATCTTCCGGGTGTCGAGGCCGGGCCGCGTTTCGTGCAGCACGCCGTGGAATCGGCGCTGCCGGGCTTCGGCCGTTCGTTCGTGGCGCTGGCGATCCTGCCATTCGCGTTCACCACCATCCTGGCGCTGTACTACATGGCCGAGACCAACGTCAGTTACCTGTGCCGGGATCGTCCTTCGCGGTGGGCGATGGGGGCATGCCAGCTGCTGTTCCTGGCGGTTGCCGGCTACTCGGCCGTGAACAGCGCAACGGTGGCATGGTCGCTGGGCGACATCGGGGTCGGCCTGATGAGCTGGCTCAACATCATCGCCATCCTGCTGCTGCAGAAGCCGGCGTTGGCGGCATTGCGCGACTACGAACAGCATCGCCATGCCGGTACGGATCCGCTGTTCAATCCACAGCGGTTGGGCGTACGCAACACCCGTGTGTGGGAGGGCTGACAGGATCGGGGTCAGATCCCTCGCCAGGGCGAGGGCGCTGACCCACGCCACGCCCAGTGGGTGCGCCATTGCCCGGTGGGTGCGAACCTCGGTTCGCACCGCTCTTCCCGCTGCGCGGGGGGGGGGGGGG
>NZ_JAPTFX010000138.1:0-12920 GCF_030985895.1 Stenotrophomonas sp. Sm6012
GCCCGCCCCCCACCGCACCCCATGGGGCCGCTGTTGCGGCCCCGTGTGTTTGGGCATCACATCGAAGCAAACCGAGTTACCCGTAGAAACCATCCGGGTCAGGAGAAACAGCAATGAAGCGTCGCGTCGTCGTAACCGGCCTGGGTATCGTCTCGCCGTTGGGCAATGATCTGGCCAGCAGCTGGGAAGGCATCACCCACGGTCGTTCGGGCATCGGTCCGCTGACCAACGTTGCTGATGCCTATCTGGACCGGTTCACCACCAAGATTGCAGGTGAGGTCAAGGGATTTGACATCACCGCCGACAATGAACTGTTCGGCAAGTTCCGGGTCAGTGGCAAGGATGCCAAGAAGATGGACCCGTTCATCCATTACGGCCTCGGTGCCTCGTTCATGGCCCTGCACGATTCGGGCCTGGAGATCACCGACGCCAATGCCGAGCGCATCGGTGCCATCGTCGGCGCTGGCATCGGCGGCCTGCTCGGCATCGAAGAGCAGACCATCGAGTTCCACGAGGGCAAGAAGATCTCGCCCTTCTACGTGCCCAAGACCATCATCAACATGCTTCCGGGCCAGCTGAGCATCATCACCGGCCTGAAGGGCCCGTCGTTCTCGGCGGTGTCGGCGTGCGCGACCTCGAACCATTCGATCGGTACCGCGATGCGCATGATCCAGTACGGCGATGCCGACGTGATGGTGGTGGGCGGTGCCGAGCGTGGCTCGTCGCCGACCGCCGTGGGCGGCTTCTGTGCGATGAAGGCCATGAGCACCCGCAACGATGCCCCGGAACAGGCCTCGCGCCCGTGGGACAAGGACCGTGACGGCTTCGTGCTGGGCGACGGCGCCGGCATCCTGATCCTGGAAGAGTACGAGCACGCCAAGGCACGTGGCGCGAAGATCTACTGCGAACTGGCCGGTTTCGGCGCCAGCTCCGACGCGTACCACATGACCGCACCGAGCGAGAACGGCGAAGGCGCCGCGCGCTGCATGGTGATGGCGATGAAGGACGCCGGCGTGACCCCGGAACAGGTGGGCTACCTCAACGCACACGGCACCTCCACGCCGCTGGGCGACCTGGGCGAGACCATGGCGATGAAGACCGCCTTCGGCGACCACGCCTACAAGATGATGGTCAGCTCCACCAAGTCGATGACCGGCCACCTGCTCGGCGCCGCCGGTGGCGTGGAAGCGATCTTCTCGGTGATGGCGCTGCAGGACAACGTGATCCCGCCGACCATCAACCTGCAGCAGCCGGGCGAAGGCTGTGACCTGGACTACGTGCCCAACGAAGCACGCCAGGCCAAGGTGGACGTGGTGATGTCCAATGGCTTCGGCTTCGGCGGCACCAACGGCACGCTGATCTTCAAGCGCATCTGACCGGTGCGTGGCGGCGGGCAATTGCCCGGCACCGCCTTGGTAGAGTCGAGCTTGCTCGACTGGACGTGTGCCGCAGTCGAGCAAGCTCGACTCTACATACGAAGAAGCCGCCGCAAGGCGGCTTCCGTGCATCTGATTCCCTGAGCTGGCCGCCATGACCCACGCACCGCTGATCCACCCGCTGCCGCACCCGATCGATCTGCTCGCCCTGCAGCAGCACGATCCGGCGCGCTTCCCGCTGTTGATGGAGTCCACCGCCTCGGGTACCGCCCAGGGCCGCTGGAGCCTGCTGCTGGCCGCACAGGGCGGTGTCCTGCGCTTGGATGCCGATGGCCAGGTGCGTGACCAGCACGACGCCGTACACGCGGGCAGCTTCCTGCAGGTGCTGGACAGCGCCTGGCAGGCCGAACGCCTGCCGCATGACGGCAGCCACAGCCTGCCGTTCCGTGGCGGCTGGGCGCTGATGCTGGACTACGAAGTGGCCAGCCAGATCGAACCGGTGCTGCCGGCGCGCGCGCGCGACGACGGCCGCCCGACCGCGCTGGCGCTGCGCTGCCCGGCGGCGGTGCTGCACGACCACCACAACGATGCCAGCTTCGTGATCGCCGAAGCGGGCCAGCAGGTGCTGCTGGATGCACTGGTGGCACAGGCCTCGGCCGCGCTGCCCGAGGCCGGGCTGGGCTGGCAGCCGCCGCAGTCGGTGGGCGAGGATGCGCCGCAGCTCTTCACCGACGGCGTGCGTCGGGTGATCGAGTACCTGCGTGCCGGCGACGTGTTCCAGGTGAACCTGTCGCGGCGCTGGAGCGCCCGGTTCGCCGCGCCGGTCAGCCCGCAGGCGCTATATGCACAGCTGCGCCGCGCCAACCCGGCACCATTCGCCGGCCTGTTCAGCGCGCATGGCCGCCACGTGGTCAGTTCCTCTCCGGAGCGGCTGGTGTCGGTGCATGCCGGCCATGCGCAGACCCGTCCGATTGCCGGTACCCGTCCGCGGTTTGAGGGCGATGACGATGCCGCACGCATCCAGGAGCTGGTCGGCCACCCGAAGGAGCGTGCCGAGCACGTGATGCTGATCGACCTGGAGCGCAATGACCTGGGCCGCATCTGCCTGCCCGGCACCGTGGTGGTCGATGAGCTGATGACCGTGGAGAGTTACGCCCACGTGCACCACATCGTCAGCAACGTCAGTGGCCATCTGCGCCCAGAGGTCACCCCCGGCGAGGTGATCGCCGCGACCTTCCCGGGCGGCACCATCACCGGCTGCCCGAAGGTGCGCTGCATGCAGATCATCAGCGAGCTGGAGCAGGTGCCGCGCGGTGCCTACACCGGTGCGTTCGGCTGGCTGAACCGCGATGGCGACCTGGACCTGAACATCCTGATCCGCACCGCCGAAGTGGAGGGCCACGAGGTCAGCTTCCGCACCGGCGCCGGCATCGTGGTCGATTCGGACCCGGACAAGGAACTGGACGAGACCCGGGCCAAGGCGCGCGGCCTGCTGCGCGCACTGGGCCAGCAGGGGTAGGCGCACTACCGGGGTGTCTGCCACCCCGGTCATGACCCCAATCCACCGGCACGGTATCCTGCACGACGGAATCGAGTTCAGAGGTAGTCCATGGCGGGAGCCAAGCGCGGGTGTCTGTTCGTGGTAACGCTGGTGGTGGTGCTGGCCGCCGTCGTCGCCGGTGCGGGCGCGTGGTTCTTCTACCAGCAGACCCAGTTCGCCGACGCGCGGATCACCCCGACCGCCGAAAGCGTGGTCATCGCCAGCGGCGATGGCATGAACAGCGTGCTGCGCAAGCTGCGCGAGGCCGGCGTGGACGAAGGCCAGGATGCGCAGTGGCAGCTGCTGGCGCGCCAGCTCGATGCCGCCGGCAAGCTGAAGGTAGGCGAGTACGCGCTCAGCGCCGACCTGACCCCGCGCGAACTGCTGCTGCGCATGCGCGCCGGCAAGGTACTGCAGCACCGCGTCACGATCGTCGAGGGCTGGAACATCCGCCAGCTGCGTGCCGCGCTGAAGCGCGCCGAGCCGCTGCTGCACACCACCGACACGCTTGATGACGCGGCCCTGATGCAGCGTCTTGGTTTCGGTGGCCAGCATCCGGAAGGCCGTTTCCTGCCGGAGACCTACGTCTACCAGCGTGGCGACAGCGACCTGGATGTGCTCAAGCGTGCCCACGCGGCGATGGAAAAGGCGCTGGACGAAGCCTGGGAAAGCCGCGCACCGGACCTGCCGATCAACACGCCGTACGAACTGCTGACGATGGCCTCGATCATCGAGAAGGAAACCGCGCTGGCCAGCGAGCGCCCGCAGATTGCCGGCGTGTTCATGCGCCGCCTGAAGATCGGCATGCGCCTGCAGACCGACCCGACCGTGATCTATGGCATCGGTGCCGCGTATGACGGCAACATCCGCCGCCGCGACCTGACCACCGATACGCCCTACAACACCTATACCCGTGCCGGCCTGACCCCGACCCCGATCGCCATGCCCAGCCGAGATGCGCTGATGGCGGCCGCGCAGCCGCTGTCGGGCGACGCGCTGTACTTCGTCGCCGTCGGCGATGGCAGTGGCGCGCACGTGTTCTCGTCCAGCCTGGACCAGCACAACGCCGCCGTAGCCCGCTACCTGCAGCAGCTGCGCCGGCAACGTACCCAGGAGACCCCGGCGCAATGAGTCCCGCGCTGCTTCGCCACCCGCGTTTCGTCAGCCTGGAAGGCGGCGAGGGCGCGGGCAAGACCACCGCCATCAATGCCATCCGTGACTGCCTGCGCAGCCACGGCCACGAGGTGGTGCTGACCCGCGAGCCGGGCGGTACGCCGCTGGCCGAGCGCATCCGCGGCCTGGTGCTGAAGCCCGATGCCGAGATCGCCGCCGAGCCGCTCAGCGCCGAAGCCGAGTTGCTGCTGGTTTTCGCCGCGCGCGCGCAGCATGTGCGGCAGGTGATCCAGCCGGCGCTGCAGCGCGGCGCCTATGTGCTGAGCGATCGCTTCACCGATTCCAGCTATGCCTACCAGGGCGGCGGCCGCGGGCTTGATCCGCAGTGGATTGCCGATCTGGAACGACGCGCGGTCGGCCTGCTGCCCGGCCTGACCCTGCTGCTGGATGTGGATGTGGCCGTGGGCCGCGCGCGCGCCAACGGCCGTGACCTGTGGCCGGACCGCATCGAGAGTGAGCAGGACGATTTCTTCCAGCGCGTGCGCGCCGTGTTCCGCAGCCGCGCGCAGCAGGATCCGCAGCGTTTCGCGCTGATCGACGCCGGCCAGGTGCAGGCGCGCGTGGCAGCCGATGTGGTCGTGCGCGTCGAGCGCTGGCTGCAGGACGGGGAGGGCGCATGAGCACGTTCTCGCCATGGCAGCAGCGCGCGTTCGAGCAGACCGTGGCCGCGCTCGATGCCGATCGCCTCGGCCACGGCCTGCTGATCTGCGGCCCGGCCGGTCTGGGCAAGCATGAGGTGGCGCTGGCGCTGGCTGACCATGTGCTGGCACGTGGCGACGCTGCACATGCCACGCGCACGCGCCAGCTGATCGCCGCCGGCACGCATCCGGACCTGCAGCTGGTCAGCTTCATTCCGAACAAGAGCGGCGACAAGCTGCGTACCGAGATCGTCATCGAGCAGGTACGCGAGATCACCAACAAGCTGGCGCTGACCCCGCAGTACGGCGTGGCGCAGGTGGTGATCGTCGACCCGGCCGATGCGATCAACCGCTCGGCGGCCAATGCGCTGCTGAAGACGCTGGAAGAGCCGCAGCCGGGTCGCTACCTGTGGTTGATCAGCAGCGACCCGGCGCGCCTGCCGCAGACCGTGCGCAGCCGCTGCCAGCGGCTGGAGTTCAAGCTGCCGCCACGCGAGGAAGCACTGGCCTGGCTGCAGCAGCAGGGCCACAGCGAAGCATCGGCGCGCGAAGCGCTGGACGCCGCGCGCGGCCATCCCGGCCAAGCCGACAACTGGCTGCGCGAAGATGGCCTGAGCCTGCGCCGCGAAGTGGGCCGCGAGCTGGAGCAGCTGGCCGCCGGCAAGACCGGCGCGGTGGAGCTGGCGCAGAAGTGGTGCGGTGATGACAACGCGGCGCTGCGCCTGCGCTTCGCTGCCGACCTGGCACTGGCCCAGGCCAGCACCGATGCCTTGACCACGCCGGAGCGATTGCACAAGCTTGCAGCCTGGTTCGATGCGGCCAACCGCACCCGCGACCTGCTGCGCACCACGGTGCGTGCAGACCTTGCGGTGGTCGAGTTGCTGCTGGCCTGGAACAAGGTGAACGAGCGGCCTGCCGCAAGGGGAAATCGATGAGTGCCAGCAACGCCCGCCAGGGCATCCTGTCCCTGGCCGTGAAGGACAAAGCCGCGCTGTACAGCGCGTACATGCCGTTCGTGAAGAATGGCGGCATCTTCGTGCCCACGCCCAAGCGCTACTTCCTGGGCGACGAGGTGTTCCTGCTGCTGACCCTGCCCGATTCCAGCGAGCGCCTGCCGGTAGCCGGCAAGGTGATCTGGGTGACCCCGGCCGGCGCGCAGGGCAACCGCACCGCCGGCATCGGCGTGCAGCTGGCCGATGGCGCCGAAGGCGAGGGAGTGCGCCACAAGATCGAGACGATGCTGGCCGGCCTGACCAGCTCGGACAAGCCGACCCATACGATGTGAGGCGCCGCTGGGCGGTTCTGTAGAGTCGAGCCACGCTCGGCTGCGTGCCCCGGAAAACGCCCGTGAACACGAATGTGAAAAATGGTTGACGGCCTCTGAAAAGCCCCTATAATGAGCGGCTCAGCAACACACCGGGCGGTTAGCTCAGCGGTAGAGCATTGCCTTCACACGGCAAGGGTCACAGGTTCGATCCCTGTACCGCCCACCATGTTGCAGAACAAAAAAAGCCTCCAGCAATGGGGCTTTTTTGTTGCCTGGGGTTCCGTGGCGCCCGCCGAAGCGGGCTCCGTCTCAGCCCGGATCCTCCAGCCGTTCGCGGGCCATCATCGCCACGCCATCCAACAGGTCGTGGCCGCTGCCGGCCTGCACCACCACCGCCAGCAGGCTGCGGCCCACTACGGCATTGCCGCCGCTCAGCTCCATCTCGCCTTCGAAGCACACATCGCTCAACCATTCATGCGCCTGCTGCAGCCCGCGCTTGCGCGCGCGGCTGAACTCCGCAAGCAGCTTTGCCCGGCCAGCTTCGTGTTCGCCATCGGCAAGCAGGCCGATGGCACCGCCGTGCGCCGCGCGCCACACCGCAGGCAACGGACGACCGTTCTCGTCCACCACGTCTGCTGACAACTGCGCGCAGTACACCTCATAGCGCTTGCCCGCCGTGCTGGCCGGAACGACGCCGGCTTCGGCCAGCAGGCGCTCGGCTTCATGCAGGTGATTGAACTTCAACCGCAGCAGGGCAGCGCGGCTCACCTGCTGGGCGAGCGCCTGCTGGTTGGCGGCAAACCAGACGTTCCAGCCGACCGTTGCACGGCCTTCCAGGGCGGCCTTGAAGTACTCCAGGTGTTCGGCGTCCATTGCGGTCTCCTGCGATTCCCGGCGTGATTGTAGCCACGTCGCGACCGAGCGCTCAGGCGGCGCCACCTTCCAGGCAATGGTTGGCCTCGCGCACCAGCTGCCGTGCGGCCACGATCAACCCGTCGGTGTGGAAGGCGCCCAGCTGTTCATCCGGGCCGGCCTCGCTACGCGCGCGGTCGGCGGCCTGCAGCAGATCGAGCAGTGCGGTGAGCCCCGCCATCGAGCGGCGCAGCGACGCGTGATGGCTCGCGGCAAGGGTGAGGCTGCTGCACGGCTGCCCATCCTCGCCCTCGGCGTTGCTGATGGCGTTGAGGCAGGCGAAGAACGTGGGTGACTGCACGGGCAGGTTCTGTTCGTCCAGCGCGCACTCGATCTCGCGTGCGATGTCGTCGAGAACCTGGTTGGCGATGTCGGCAATCAATGCGTACAGGCGTGGAAACGATGCGGCTCGTTTGGTCATGGCAAAATCCTCACTGGCGTAAAGCCACCTTCGGAGTGAAGGTGGCGGACGGTGCGGGTTGGCGTACCAAGGCAAACGAACTTCCATCGAGAAGAAGGCCTGGCGGATCTGTCGATCCCCACGCACCGGCCGCCATTGAAGGCAGTCGGTGCATTCTCTCTGCTGCGGCGTGAATCGCAGCGATGGAAGTTCATTCGTTTATTCGAGACGCCAATCCCGACCAAGGCGTGCTGCCTTGGCGAGGCGATCATCGATCCGCCTGAAGACGGAAGTCATTGAGGAAAGTTGCAACAACGCCAGCCATGACGGGACTCCACCCCCCCCAT
Source organism: Stenotrophomonas sp. Sm6012 (assembly GCF_030985895.1). Taxonomy (NCBI): domain Bacteria; kingdom Pseudomonadati; phylum Pseudomonadota; class Gammaproteobacteria; order Lysobacterales; family Lysobacteraceae; genus Stenotrophomonas; species Stenotrophomonas sp. Sm6012. The sequence continues at coordinate 7,654 of NZ_JAPTFX010000138.1, forward strand.
AAAGCAATCCGCGCCTTGCCTGAACGAAGCAGCGCCGCTACACGGCCCAGGTAGATGGCAATCACGTCACCCGGCGCAGGTGTCGTCGAACGTGCCATCCATGAAAGCAGACGTTCCATCCATGCGCTGTGCCGCCGCTTTCGACGGGCGTAGTCTCGGCTCACTGCCGTCCCACCTGGCCCTGGAGCCCCGCCATGCCGCTCGCCCGCATCGATCTTCGCAAAGGTAAATCCGCCGACTACCTGCAGCGCGTGGGTGAAGCCATCTACCAGGCCATGCGTGCGGTGGGCGTGCCGGAGAACGACCGCTTCCAGATCTTCCAGCAGCACGACCCCGGCACGCTCGTTTACGACCCGGGCTACCTGGGCGTGGACCGCACCGACGACTTCATCTGCATCCAGATCACCTGGAACGAAGGGCGCACGCTGGAGCAGAAGAAGGCGCTGTATGCGGGCATCGCCGAGGGCCTGCACGCGGCGGTGGGTATCCGCCGCGAGGATGTGTTCATCAACCTGGTGGAAGTGAAGAAGGAGAACTGGTCGTTTGGCAATGGGGTGGCGCAGTACGTGAGTTGATGTGCAAAAAGCATCCACGCATGGCGTGGATCTACACTTCGCTGGCTACCTGCTCGCCTTCGGTGGCCGCGGCACTGCTGGCCGCCTTCACCGCGTCGGCACTGTTGGGTTGTTCGCATTCGATGCGGGTGACGTAGCCCTCGCTGCCGATGCTGTGCTCGGCGCGCTTGACCAGCCACTGGCCATCCACGCCCTCGCGGAACCCCTGCATCACCACGGTGGCTTCGGCCATCAGTGTCTCGCGGCCGGGCAGGGTGTAGCTGAGCGTCCGCGTCTGCCGTGCCTGTTCGCGATGCTTGGCGCGTGCCGCCGCCTCTGCGCTCTCCCGGTCGGCATAGGCCATGCGCAGGCGCATGATCGGTTCACCGCTCCCCACTTTCACTTCCTGGCGCTTGGCACTGCGCACGTCGCGGTAGTAGGCAATGGTGGTACCGGCATCTTCGCGTGCGGCAAGGGTTACCCGATAGTCGCTGCCGTCGGCCGGGGTGAGGGTGACATCGGGAATGCGCTCGCCGCTGGCGCTGGTGGATTCGCCCCGCTTCACGAACACCAGGCGCCCGCCTCCGGGCTTGGCGATGGCATCGTGCTGTTTGGCCAGGCGCAGCAGCAGGTTCATGTCCGACTCCTGCGACTGCACCGTCAGCGGCAGCACGATGGACGCCAGCGATGCGCTCACCGCTGCGTTCAGCCCATGCTCGCCGGCCATGCGCCGCACCATGTCGCCGATCGTGGTGCCCTTCTTCCAGGTGCGTGTCTTCTGCGTCTGCAGGTCGCTCTTGCCCCCCTTGCTGGTCTCGAACGGTGCCGCCCGGGCGCGCAGCGTCATGCTGCCGGGAAAGCCGGAGATCTCCACCTCGTCGCAGATGTACAGGCCCACGCGCCGCACTTGGCCGTCATAGCCGATGAAGGCCTCCAGTTCCGCGCCCACCGGTGGCAGCTGGATCGGATCGGACGGATCATGGTCGGCCAGCTGCAGTTCCAGCGTGTCGGACGTGTTGCCGGTCTCGTCGGTGATGCGCAGCGACTTGAAGCGCACCATGATCTTGTCGGTGATGTCCTGGCTGTTGGCCACCACGCGGAAGGCCGGTGCGATGTTCAATCCCACAGGGCCACTCCCTTGCGCTCGCTGGCCGGGCGCTGCACCTCCGGCAGGGTGATCGCCACGCCGGCAGGCAGCACCGGGCCGCGCGCGGCCAGGCCCGGGTTGGCGTCGAGTACCGCGCGCAGGATGGCTGGTGACTGCTCGCCATAGTGCGCATACGCGATACGGTCGACGACGTCGCCGTCGCGGGTGTTATACGTTCGTGCCATCGCTGTGCTTCCGCAGTGAAAGGGTGAATTCCTGTTTCAGGATCGCGCTGTCGGCGGTGAACTCGCTGGCGGTGGCATCGATCTTCTCGATGACCCACAGGCCCAGGTTGCCGCCCTTGCCGGTCAGCAGTCGATGAGGCGTGCCCTGCGCGGCCAGCCTGCGCAGCTGTGCGAGCTCATTGCCGGCGCCGCGGAACTGGTAGTAGATGACGCCAGGCAGGGTCATGCTGGCCGAGCCCGGTCCGGTGTACTGCAGGGCCGCCATCTGGCCGACGCGGTCCTGCGCCTGCCAGCGATACTCGTTGGACTGCTGGATCTCCCGGAAGACCGCGGTGTTGAGGCTGAACTTGAAGCCGCCCAGCATCAGCAGGACCGGGGCGTTGCCGGAGTCGTTGGCTTTGAACTGCGACAGCAGCTTGTCCACTGCGCCGGTTACGAATTCGCGTTTCATGCTCAGTTCCTGTCTGCCAGGCCACCACGGGCGGTCACCGCGCTGCGACGCTGCAGCTCGTCGGCCGTGCGGCGCGCCACCGCTTCGCTGGATTCGCCTGGCTGCTGGTGGATGGTGATGTTGTTGGTCTGCTGCTGCTGCACCGTGGTGGCGCTGCGCGGGGTGGGCGAAGGCATCTCCGGTGCGGCACGCCCGGCCGGTGTACCAAAGGCATTCGGCATGCGTGGCTGCACGCTGGCGCTGTGCATGCTGGCGGGCGCGAGCATCACCGGGGGGAGCTGTATGCCGCCGTTTGCGCGTATCGCGCCGTAGGCATCGGCCGCGGTGTTCACACCAAACGCGATCTTGTCCTTGGCGGTGCCCAGCACGCCCCCGACCTTGTCCATGATGGTGCCCACCACCTTCATGAAGGGGGCCATCTTGGTCATCATCGTGTCGATCACGCTGCTGACCTTTGCTGCAACCCAGTCCCAGGCACTGCCGAAGGTGACGACGATGAATCCGGCCACGGTGCCGATGACCTCGCCGATCATCCTGAAGACCTCGGCGACGAAGCCAGCGACATGGATGACGGCGCGGAAGTTGAGCATGAGTGCTTCGCCCACCAGCTTGCCGATCTCGCCCACGCGGGAGAGTTCGTTTCCGGTGTACTGCGCCGGGGCCAGCATCCGCGACAGCCAGTCCCAGGCCTGCCCCAGCAGGGCACCCACGGCCTCCCACGCCGGACGCAGCGGCGCAACGGCATTCACCAGTTCTCCCATCGCGGAGGTGCCCGCACTGCTGAGACCTTCCCATACACCGCCGAGGAAGGCCTTGATCGGCTCCCAGTACTTGCGGACGAGCAGGGCACCGGCAGTGAGCGCGGCCACAGCTACCGCGATAGGTCCGCCACCAATGGCCCCCACTGCGGTGGCGACGACGCGGAACACCGAGGCGATACGCATGGCCATCGGGCCGAAGCGCCCCAGCTGGGCCAGCAGGTTGCCGGCACGGAACAGCTGGAAGACCTTCTGCACGCCCAGGATCGGACCCTTCACGAACGTCCAGGCGTAACGGGCACCGAGTACCGCGCTGCGCATGGCAAGCATGCCCACCACCACCTTGGTGGTATTGGCGATCAGCTTCGGATTCTCGGTCACGAAGGTGGTTACGCCGTTCAGCAGTTCGGTCAGTTTCACCGCGGCGTCGCCGACCGCGGGCAGCAACGCCGCACCAAAGGCCTTGGACAGGTTGTCCACGGCGATCTTCGCGCCCTGGATCTTCTCCGGGTCGGTCTGCATGGCATTGGCATAAGCCGCATCGGTGGTTCCGGCAGAGCCATTGAGCGCCTTGTCGCGGATCCGGGTGTACTGGTCCCAGTTCTGGATCATCGGGCCGACGAAGTTCTTCGCCTGTGCATCGCCGAACAGCTTGCCGATCTTCTGCTGATCGCCGGCCGTGGCCTGGATGATGGCCTGCATCGCAGCGTCGAACGGGTTGCCACCGCTGCTCTGCGCGTCGCTGATGACCTTGCGCAGGTCGAGGCCGAATCCCTTCTTGGCCTTGGCCTGGAGCTCGGGCGACATGATCGATGTCATGAAGCCCTTCATCTGGGTGGCTGCCTGGTCAGCGCCGCCCGCGGACCTGCGCGTGGCTTCCAGTGCCGCGCCCATGGTGGCCGCTGCGGCGTTGCCCTGCAGCTTCAGTGCCTGGAACGAGGTTCCCAGCACCGGCATCACCTTGGCCATGTCCTTCAGCCCCAGCCCGCCCTGGCGGCTGCTGACGACCAGGACATCCAGCGCCGACTGCATGTTGGCAGGGTCGATGTCGAATGACTGCTGCAGGCCAACGGCAGCGCTGGAGACGTCGTCGATCCCCGTACCGGTGACGGTGGCGGTGCGGCCGATGGCGCGCAGGCTGGTCTGCGCCGACTGTGCATCCATGCCGGCGTCGACCAGCAGCCGGATGGCGCGCTGCAGGTCATTCGCCTTCTGGTTGGTGTTGCCGGTCTCGGCCAGGATCGTCCTGCCCAGCGCCTTGACCTGGCCGTTGTCCAGGCCCGCTGCGCTGCCGATCTGCTGGTTCTGGCGGGCGAAGCTGGAGGCGTTCTCGACCGGCTTGGCCAGCTGGGTCACTGCGCTGCCGAGCAGGGTGCGTGACTCCTTGAAGGAGGCTCCCAGCTTCTTGCGGCTACGCAGATTGGCGGTGCTCGCCTTCTCGACGCGCTCCAGGCCGGTCTGCACCTTGCGCAGGCGATCGCCCTCGCTGGAGAGCCTGGCGTACTCCTGGCGCAGCCCGGCAACGTTCTGCTTGAGCTTCACCAGCGAGGGGTTCGCCTTGCTCATGGAGCGCTGCTTGCGCTCCAGCCTGTCCAGTTCGCTGCCGATCTTCTTCAGTCCATCCTCGGTGGAGGACAGCGCGGACTTCAGCGAGCCCGAGATCGAGCCACCGATCGTGATCGTTGTCGTTTGAACGTTACTCGCCATGTACCGGCAATCCTTGTATCCACCAGATGAACTTCGACACCCGCAGCGTCATGATTTCGCGCAGGCCCCAGCCGGTATGGCCGGCCAGGGCGAGCACTCCCTGCCTGATCTGCGGCAGGGTCAGGTGGTAAAAAGCGCGACCCCCGACTGCAGGCGGGCGTAGTCGCGCAGCGGCAGCTTGCGCAGGTCGTCCGGCGGGATCTCGCACAGGTTGGCGATCATCCGCACCTCACGCTGTGCATCGCTGCCCTTGTCATCCTGGAAGCGCTCCATGTCTTCCACGGTGGGTTCGCGCATGCGCAGCACGGCGGTCTCCACGCCATTGACCTGGCGTGGGCGGGTGAGGGTGACTTCGGCATAGCCATCGCGTTCGATGACGTGGTCGTTGGCGGTCTTGGTCTTGCTGGACATGGATGTGTTCCTGGAAATCGAGGGGGCGCGATGAAGGCGGGGGGGGGGGGGGGC
>NZ_JAPTFX010000139.1:0-12860 GCF_030985895.1 Stenotrophomonas sp. Sm6012
CCGGCGTGCCACCCCCCGTGTGGGCCAGGTTAACGGCCCGCTGCAAAAGAGCCAGCGGGCCTTTTTGTTTCACTATGACTTCCGCCCGGTACTTGGCCGGACTACGCTAAAGCTCGATACAGGAGGTTTATCAGTAGCTTAGGCGAGTTCAACATATGCCAGCCTGAACCGGTCCTCCCCGCGCCCGTTTCTAAGCGCTCTTGGAGCCGGGGCGTTCTCAGCGGCACCTGTCGCGAACTGGCAAGGCTAGTATGGCATCGGCCGCCCTGGAGCGGGCGCTGATTGCGCGCTACCGAACGCTGGGCCGAGTGCGGCAGCCGTTCCAGCTGTGCTCGGATACCGGCTTTGGTTCTCACTAGGTCGTGATTACACCCGGCTGGTAAGCAGCTACGGCTTGAAACAGGAGTTCATCACCCGCACTGCCCACCAGCAGAACAGGATGGTAGAGCGGATGATCCGGACATTGAAAGAGCAATGTGTGCATCGGCACCGCTTCGAAAGCCAAGCCCACGCCCTGTGGGTGGTTGCTGACCGGATCGCCTTCTACAACCAACCGTGCCCACACCAAGCGCTGAAGATGATGACCACGGGCGCGGCTTATGCCGATCCACTGATCCAATGATCGGAGCAGAAATCAGTAGATGGCTATAGCTTTGCATCGAATTCCGTCGAGCTCACAGGTGGAGTGGCGTTGACGTTTACACGGGTCTAGTAGAGAATTCACTTCGTTATGGGGAGTAGTACCGCAGCCCGGTTCGCCGGGCTTTTTTATGGATGCAGCCTTCTCAGGTCATGTAGAACGCGCATGTGAGGTATTCCCTCTGATCACTCGTTCGCATTGCTCGATAATCCCCGCGTAAGCGTGGACCTTAAGCAGTAGTGCATCGACTAACGCTACTATCTCCGTACCGTCGGATTGATCCTTCGCAACATGGACAATGTGATTGGCGAGTTTATCCATGGCTTGAAGAGCTCGGATGCGATCTTCCGGTGACATGAGATGGGCCCTTGAGACTAGGTCGGTAGCAGATATTTCCAACTGTTCTCGTAGCGCTAAGTAGGTCATAAGACTGTCCAGATTGTCTCCTTCGTGAAAGTATGCTTCAGGACAATGAGAAGCGCGTGAAGATGGTTCGAGAGAAGGTATCGTCTTAGTTGAATGGCCAAGGATCCCTACGGATAGGCGCTCTGTCGTTTTACTTGGGTTGCTTGGCGCCACTATAATGACCGGCCCCGCCATACAGGTGGGGGCCAGTCCCTCTCTCACCGGGGAGGGACTCCGCGCTGCGAGCCCAAACTCCGGCGCCGCCGGCCACGTAGTTCCAAAGCCTACGTGTGTGACGCCTTTTGAGCTCGTCGTGAACCGGCACTTTCTACTTAACTAGAGTCACGATTATGGTTTTTTGATCTGGTCAGATGGGGAGTGACCCATCTGAAAACCTGCTCAGGTGTTAGTTTTCCCAAAGGAGACACCAATGAGCGAAATGATGGAAGAAGAGATCAAGCGCTGGACCGCCCGGCGCAAGTCGGCGCTGGTACGTGAGATCATCCAGGGCAAGACGACGGTAGCTACTGCAAGCCGTCAGTTCGACCTGACTCCAGCCGAGATCGAAAGCTGAGTCGAGGACGGCAAGCGCGGCATGGAGAACGCGCTGCGAGCCAAGCCGGAGGATGTCCGCGAGCAATACGAGCGCCAGCTCAAAGACCTACAGGAAGCCTACGGCGAGGCAATGCTGGAGATCCGCCCGAGAAAAAAGCTGGCCTCCCTACTGGGAAACGAAGAGAGCCGATGCGCTCGGTCCAGCAGGGCCTGAAGGAAGAAGGCCTCGCGGTGCCGATGACAGGCTGTGCCGCTGGTCCGAAGTAGCGGGCCGCACGACGTACTACAAGCCAACCAGGTCGTCGGTCAAAGTGAAGCCGGAGTTGGCCGAGCCAATCAAGGAGATGATCGAGGCCGAACCGTCGTTCGGATATCGCACGGTCGCCGCGCTGCTTGGCATGAGCAAGAACACGGTGCAGCGGATCTTCCAGCTCAAGGGTGGCAGGTCCGCAAGCGGGCGCTGGGGCAGCGGCCGAGGATCGAAGTCAAGGTCTCCCGTGCTGAACTTCCGGATCAGCGCTGGGCCACGGATCTTTGTCGTGTATGGGGCGGCAAGGACGGCTGGCTCAGCTTGGCGCTGGTGATCGACTGCCATACCCGACAATTACTGGGATGGCGCCTGTCACGGATTGGCAAGGCCGTACGGCTTCGGCCGCCCAGGAGCAAGCCCTGATCACGCGCTACGGCACACTGGGTCGAGTGCGGGAGTCCTTCCAGCTTCGCTCCGACAACGTGCTAACTCTGGAGTCAAGTTAAAGTTGATGGCGAATCGGCGCGCAGGTCCCATTGGCACCTGTTCATCTCTGACCGCATGCAACTCCACGCAACGTCCCGTGGGCTTCCACATCAACAAGGTCTCCTGATCTGAGCATAGTGAACACGAGGTCCGTAGTGGCCTCGACCGTGCCTTAAACAGCATGGAGTTCCCGTGGAAGGTCCGAGCATTATCTACAGGATCCTATGAGGTCCCAATGGCCCGACTGAGCGGTATCGATCCACGGGGTAAAGCGTTTTCGAAGTAACAGCGGTATTGGGTTTGGCGCTTCACCAGACCGTAAGCTACCCTCGCCATCTTGGCAGCCACTGCGGTCAGTGCCTTGCGCTTGCGATCAGCATTGTTTGGATCGTTTTTGACGTACCGTTCGTACTTGTCGCGAAAGCTGTTTTCACGCATTCGTACCGCAATGGTGGCGGCAAACCAGAAGGCGAAGCGCAATCGCGCGTTACCACGCTTTGATAGACGCTCATGTCCGCGGTACTGGCCGGACTGGCACGTGGCCAGATCGAGGCCGCAGTACTTCAAGAACTGGCGATGGTGGGCAAATCGACGAAGATCACCGGCTTCGGCCAGGATGGTCAATGCAAGCACTGGGCCGATACCGGGCAATGAACGCAAGGACTCGTAATCTGGGTTATCTGCCAACACATGGTGCGCTTGCGCAGCTAGAGCATCGCGCTGTTCAACTAACAGCTGATAGCGACGCAGCTGCAGTCGGAAACTCTGGACCTCAATCGAATCGTCGTCTACAGGCAAGCCGATGCTGCCGAGCGCACATTGGTAGAGTTCGGTGAGCCAAGTCTGCTTGTTCACCTTGCGGCCGACGAGCTCCCAAGCTTCCTTGCGGAAAGCATCCAAAGTGAGTTGACGGATCGAGGCAGCAGTGGGAAAACGAAGCATGAATCGGGCGAACCAATCGGCATGTGCGCCATCGAAGTAGCGCTCGATTTCTGGGAAATACAGGGGCAAGTAGTGGGTCATCAGGCTGTGCTGCAGTCGGGTTCTAGCCAAGCTGATTTGGTAGTGGGTCTTGGATAGCTCTTGTAACCCATGATGGCCGGCCAGCAACGGATCCACGTAACGCATGGTCATGCCCTGTTTGAGCATAGCCAGGACCACGCTTGCATCCTTCGGGTCGTTCTTGTCCCACGAATTGAAAAGGGCTTCCCGATAGCGGGCCCCGGCGACTGAGGACACCAGGCAGACCTCGAAGCCCTCTTGGAGTAATCGGAAGGCCAAGGTGCGATGGTAATCGCCGGTGGGCTCCATCGCGATGCGAATAGGCGTAGGCATGCTATGGAGAAGATCAACTAGGCGTTGATGGTCCTCTCGAGAACTGGCCATGCGGAAACGCTGTTGCTTGCTGTCCGGGCCTTCAATGAGGACTGCGTGGTAGCGCTTAGCGATATCAATCGCGACCCAAGTCGCTGCGGGCGTAGGATGAGGTTGGGTAGCCATCGTCAACGAACTCCTGTGGCGTGTGAGAACCTTCAGGATGCGCTCGGAGACGATGGCTGCCTGCAAAGACCTCATGCTTCCAGATGTACTATGGCCTCGAATACCTCAGTGGTGCGCTAGTAACTTGGGCCGAACGTGAAGGCATCCGGATCGAGCACATCCAGCCGAGCAAGCCGCAGCAGAATGCCTACGTCGAACGCTACAACCGCACCGTCCGCTACGCCTGGCTGGCCACGATGTTGTTCGACACCATCGAGCACCTGCAGGACAAGGCCACGCGCTGGCTATGGACGTACTACCACGAGCGCCCCAACATGGCGCTCGGCGGCATCACGCCAGCAATGAAGCTGGCGATGGCCGCGTAGCTCCACTTTTGGCAGCTGTTAGAAGCGGGGGATTACCGGCCGAAAGCGAGCTGGCGGAAATGGTCATGGCCACGCCGCCGTATCGCACGATGCGTTCAGGAGGCTGACGCAGCTTCTCCAGAGCACATACCGGGCTTTCGCCAGTAACCCGCACCGATCTGGTCTCCCATGCGCGGACGTCATTCTTCGACACGACGACCTGGCCTACAAGGCACGTTCGCAAGCGGTGTTTCTCAGCGGTTTGGCCCAACTGCCTGGCAGGGTCAGTTGGCGCTACGCCAGAGATGAAACTGGCGGTGGTCGCATAGCTCCACTTTTAGCGGTGTTAGAAGCGGGGAGGCCGTTAATCTCAAAATTCATTGGAGAACCACCTCTGTGCTTAGGGTGGTTCGCCGAACTTCGCTACTTTTGGGTGATTCAAAAAAGTTGGGAGGTGGTTAGATCAGGTAGGATCTGGCACTACGCACATTGACGGGGAAGGCCGTGGCTACGATGACCATGATGTTCGTTCTCTTGATGGCAGGGTTTCTGCTGGGCATCCTCACGATATCGGCGCTTCGTTCAGGTCATGTTCTGAGCGCTCCAGCATTTGTTGATATCAGCCGCGAGCAGCGACCACTGCTGTACTGGCTGATCATTGCTCTGCAGATCACGGGCGCGGTTGCCTTCATTGGGCTCGCCGCTACTAGCCTCTAAACGAACCCGTGCAGGCCGCCCTCGGGCGACAGATTGTATGTTGACAAGGCATTGCCGGTGTTCAGGTGTTGATGCGGTTGCTCCGCCAGCCAAGCGCCTTCGAGGTGGAGCTCCAAGCTGCAGGTGTATGGCTAGTAGGGTTTCGTCGATAAATGGCGCTGATGTCCAAGTAAGTCCGACAGCATCCAATCAACTAAGGGGTACATACGGGGGTATTTTCAATTTGAAGTAAATTTTTATTCCTTTTAGAACATATGGTTGTACCGACTATTTGGATCAGATAAGCAGCACCATCAAGCAACTGCATTTGTCCCCGCAAAGCGGCAGCACGGTCGTTGGCCGAGCATTGCTCCCTGCCCGTCATCTTCCTCCTTCCCTTGCTTTTCTGCCATCCGGCGCCTGGCGCGCCGCTATGCAATCCCGCGAGCGCGTTCCTAATGGTTGAAGGGGTGTAGTCAGTAGGCTACAGTCCTCCATGAAGATCCAGCGTACCCGTCAGTTCGCGACATGGATTGACGCTCTCAAGGACGTCACCGGGCGCGCTCGCATCCTGGCCCGTATCGGTCGGCTCAGCGAAGGCCATCTGGGCGATCACCGCTATCTGGCCGATGGCGTTTCCGAACTGCGCATCGATGTGGGACCGGTTTACCGCGTGTACTACACCCAGCGCGGCAGGCAGTGGGTGATTCTGCTGGCTGGCGGCGACAAGGGTACACAGCAACGCGATATCGAGAAGGCCAGGGAGATTGCGGGTGCCCTGTAAGCGTCGAACCGGCTGTAGGTGAAACGACTCACTACCGAAGTACTGGAGCTGTCCCATCATGGCCATCAAGAAGAAAGTCGAACTCAAAGCATTTGACGTGGCCGAGCACCTTCGTACACCGGAGGAGATGGCGGCCTATCTCGATGCCTGCATCGAAGAAAGCGATGGCGATTCTGCGTTCATTGCCAAGGCGCTCGGTGACATCGCGCGCGCTCAGGGGATGAGCAAGGTCGCGCGTGCGGCAGGCCTGTCGCGTGAGAGTCTGTATCGCGCACTGTCGGGCGAGCGCAGCCCCGATTTCGCGACCATCCTCAAAGTGACCCGCGCCCTGGGTGTGCGCCTGCATGCCAGCGCAGCATAGGCACATGCGCCGATCTTGATGCGTCGGCGCGCCGCCGGTCGCAAAGGCGGTGGAACGAACATGAAAAAACCGCCTTTCGGCGGCTTCTTCGTCCCAAGCCGGTGAGTCAGCTCAATGCATGACGTGGGCAGATCCATCGATCAACGCCGCTGACACTGCCAACGGCGCAGCCTCAGCTACGCACCTGCAACGCCACATACTCCGCCAGCCCCCGGCAGGCCAGCATCAACCCTTCGCGCGTACCATCGCCGATATCGTCTTTCTCTTCCCCATCCACGCGAACGCGCTCGGCGGCGTGGTACAGCTCCAGCACCGACACCAGACCGGCGGCGGCGCGGTCCCTGCGTGCGGCGTCCACCGCTTGGCCGGGCGTGCTGGCCGGCCCCTGCCACGGCTGTCCGTCGGCGGCATCGCCAGCCTGGATTTGCCGCAGGCACACGGGGAGATTGATAGGCGTGGGTGCGTCGTTCGCGGCGGCGAAGGCGGCTTCCAGGGGCTGCGCCAGTTCGAGCGGCAGATGCAGGGCGGCGTCGCCCAGCGTGGCGGTCAGGTACGGGTAGAGGGTCTTGGACATGCGGGCATCCTCGGCAGGAACAGAGGTGCCACCTGAAGAGGGTGGCAGGCGATGCGTGGCTTCCAAGACCGGTAATCGATGAGCCGGTGGGCACGGGGCCCCCACGCACCGCCCGCCGTCGATCGGCTAACGGATTGCCAGCCGACGCCGCTCTTGGGAAGACGGCGCCGGCTGGCAAGCGTATACAGCTTCGATTAAACGGGCTTGGAAGTCCCGGCCACCTTTGCAGGGGGCGATTCATCATGCGCACGCGAAATGCCCGCCTGCCAGTCGTTTGTTTCGATGGCATCGGGTGATATGAAAGGAAAAATGAATTATCGCGATTGGCTTGTTTCAGCCGCTGCAATGCCGAAAACGACATATCGCGCAGCGCAGTCATTCGCTGGAGTTTGACCGGAATCAGCACTGTTTCGAGGCCTTGAAACGCCCGCGAAGTAAAGCTGGCTTAACAGCGCGGGCAAGGCGCCATAACCACCATACCAAATGCGAACGCCAAAACCCGCCGCGCGGCGCATCATTCTCCTCACGCCCCGCGCCGGGCACCCGGCCGCATACTGCGGGCACACACCCTTTGGGAACTGCATATGCGCCGCCACGCTCTGCCGCTCACCGCCGCACTGTTGTCCACCGCCTTCGCAGCCCCGGCCATGGCGGCCGTGCCGTTCTTCAACGCCAGTTGCCCGGGCGGCATCGATGTGCACGCCGATGAGGGCGGGCCGGTCTACGTGCAGGGCCGCGAGACGGCGTTGAAGCGCTTAAACGACCGCTATTTCGAAGCCCGCGACGCCAACAGCGGCATCACCCTGTCAATCAGCAGCAACGATGACGGCACGCCGCAGGTCAGCTACACCGGCCGAGGCGGTGCCAATGGCATCTGCCAGGTCAGCAGCACAGGCACGCCCGCGTCCGCCGCAGACAGCGCAGGCCCTCGCGACGCTGCCGCCGGGGATGCCGCGCTGCCGCGCGAGGTCACCTGTGAATCCACCGGCCAGCAGCAGGTGTCATGCGATCTGAACACCCGCGGCAACGTGGAAATCGTGCGTCAGCTCAGCCGCACCCGCTGCGAGGAAGGCAGGAATTGGGGCTTGGCGCGGCATTCGGTGTGGGTCAATGGCGGGTGCCGCGCGGTGTTCCGCAATGTGTCCTCGGTGACTACCCCGGCGCCGGCAGGCGATACCGCATTGGGCGCCTGCAACATGCGCAAGGGCGCGCAGGGTGCGCTGGTGACCCAGATGCCGGTAGGCAGTGACTACCAGGAACTGATCATCGATTACCCCGATGGCCGCTTCCTGTGCATGATGCGCAACAACGGCCAGGTGCAGAGCGTGACGCCGGTTCGCCGACGCGGCAGTTGAATCCGCGGGTTCGGGGCCACGCTGTCAGCCGCCGCTCTTCCGCAGCAGCACCCACGCCAGCATCAGGGCGAACATGCCGACGACGGTCAGGCCGAACCACAGCGCGGCCACCTTCACGTTGCCGATCAACGCCGCCAGCATGCGGTGCAGTTCGCTTTTCAGGATCGGGTATTCAGCGTGCGCCTTGCGCAGGCGCTGCCAACCCAACCCGAGGAACAGCAGAAACGAGAAGGGCGTCAGAAGGAGCGTCGCCTGCATCAGCCAGCCGTTCGGCGCTGCATCGATGGAGTTGCTCAACAGAACCGCAAAAATGGCGATGGGCAGCGCCACCATGAAAAAGCGGGGCCAGGCAGTGTTGATGAAGGGCGACATCGCAATCTTCCATGAAGCGGGGGCGGGTCCGCGCGCCATCATGCCATGCCAATTCACTGCTGCACCGCCGCGAGTGGTGTCACACAGCTCTGGCTAGACTGTGCTTCTTTTTCCCCCGCAGGAGGCACCCATGGCCCATCCCATCTCCGTATCCCTGATTGGCGTTCCCACCGATGTGGGCGCAGGCCATCGCGGTGCACGGCTGGGGCCGGAAGCGCTGCGCGTGGCGGGCCTGCCGGAGGCGCTGGAGGCGCGCGGCGTGGACGTGCGCGACCTGGGCAACCTGGACGGCCCGCGCAACCCGTGGACCGCGCCGGTGGAAGGCTACCGCCACCTGGATGAAGTGGTGGCGTGGAACCACGCCTTGATGGAGGCCAGCTATGCCGAACTGCAGGCCGGCCGCATGCCGATCATGCTCGGCGGCGACCATTGCCTGGGCATCGGTTCGATCACCGCCGTGGCGCGCTGGTGCCGCGAGCAGGGCAAGACCCTGCGCGTGCTGTGGCTGGATGCGCATTCGGACTTCAACACCAGTGATGTGACCCCGTCGGGCAACATCCACGGCATGCCGGTGGCCTGCCTGTGCGGCCTCGGCCCGGATGCGCTGACCCGGCTGGGCGGCACGTCGCCGGCAATCACCCCGGCGCAGATGCACCAGATCGGCATCCGCTCGGTGGACCCGGAAGAGAAGCGCCTGATCAAGACCCACAAGGTCGATGTCTACGACATGCGCTACATCGACGAGAACGGCATGAAGCGCGCGGTGGAAGCGGCGCTGGCCGGCATCGACGAGAACACCCACCTGCATGTCAGCTTCGATGTGGACTTCCTCGACCCCAGCATCGCGCCGGGCGTGGGCACCACCGTGCCGGGCGGGGTGAACTACCGCGAGGCGCAACTGGTGATGGAGATGATCGCCGACACCGGGCGCATGGGCTCGCTGGACATCGTCGAGCTTAACCCCTTGTTGGACAAGCAGAATGCCACCGCCGAACTGGCCGTGGACCTGGTCGAAAGCCTGTTCGGCAAGTCCACCCTGATGCGCGATTGAGCCTTTGGCCTGAACGGATCTGTGATCCGTTCACACGCGCTCCACGCGTCTGCCGCCAGATTGCACTTCACGCGGCGGCAGTGGGCATTGGCCTTCTTCCGCCGAGCGAAAGAATCCCATCCGCGAATTGAGCGGTGTAGCGGCAAACCCAAGGAGAAGCCCATGAAGCGCGTAGTTGCCCTGATGCTGTTGTCGATGTTCTCGGTGGCCCTGCTGGCCGGTTGCAACACCATTGCCGGTGCCGGCAAGGACGTGCAGAAGGCGGGCGAGAAGGTCGAGGACACCGCGAAGGGCCGTTGAGCCCTGCACGGAACGGAAAGAGAAAAAAGGCCGGGGTTTCCCCGGCCTTTTTTTGTGCGTGCTTTTCCGCTGCAGGGCTGTGCAAGCGGAGTGAACCATTCAAGCAGGTGAGCATGCATTTCATGGCGGGTTGACCGGCATTCAACAGCCGCTGCGCGAAGCTGGAGCCACGGTAAGAACGCCGTTGCAACCAAGGATTCCCAGCAATGAACAAAGACATCATTTCCGGCAAGTGGTCGCAGCTGAAGGGCAAGGCCCAGGCCAAGTGGGGCGATCTGACCAACGACGATTTCGATGTGGCCGAGGGCAATGCCGAATACCTGGCGGGCCGCCTGCAGGAACGTTATGGCTGGGCCAAGGACCGCGCTGAGAAGGAAGTCCGTGAGTTCCAGGATGCGGTGAGCAAGGACTATCCGGACTACAAGTAAGCACCACGGTTTCCCCCACACGTTACCCCCACAACACGACGCCCGCACCGTGAGGTTGCGGGCGTCGTGCTGTCTGCAGTCGGTGGTCAGCGTGCCGGCGGGTCCGGCACGTAGCGGTTGGGGAAGGCCTGCGGTTCGCGCGGCAGGCGCGATGGCGAATCCACCAGGATGCCGCGTGCACGCAGGTTGCGCGCGCTGTCGTAGCGCAGCTGCAGCACCTGCGCCGGGCTGCGGCTGGCGCGCTCGAAGTCGGTGTCGCGCACCGACGACTGTTCGCGTGCGCCGTGGCCGGTGCCCAGTGCCGGCGCCTGCGACTTGCTGGCATAACCCTCGATGCGGCTGGCGCTGGCATCGGCCGCGGCTTCGGCCGCCGGGGCCGGAGCGGGCAGGCTGCGGCGCAGGATCGGCTCGGGGCGCCAGCGACGCGCTTCCTCGAACACCGCCACGCCGACCACGCCGATGTTGTCCGGGCGGCCGGTGCGGCTGGCATAACTGCCGCTGGGGCTGCTGAACACGAACTGCGCCACTTCGTCCTGGCTCTTGCGCCAGCCGGTGATGTCGGCGCGCTGGCCGGGGTTGAGCACGTAGCCGGTCTGCGAGGGATCGGCATCCTCGCCGGAAATGGCGTTGATGCCGTCTACCGACAGCACCACCAGCACCCGGCGCGGGCTGTCGTTGTACAGGCGCACGGCGTAGCGATGGCCACGCTCGCCGGCCACCCAGCGTTGGCCTTCGGCGAGGTAGCTGCGCAGTTCGGTGCCGCGATCGCGGTCAACCAGGGCCATGCGCACCGGGCCACCCTGGTAGGCCGGCGGCGGAGGCGGGGCCGGGCGGAAGCCGGCCAGGGGCAGGATCAGCAGCAGGGGCAGCAGGCGTTTCATCGGGCGTCTCCAGCGGGGTTGCGTGAATGAACGCGCCGCGGGCCCTGACGGGGTTGGTGGCGTGCAAGGTAAACTGGCCCCGTTCATCGAAGGTTACCCCACGCAGTCATGACGACCCGAGTCCTTACCGGCATCACCCCCTCCGGCACGCCCCACCTGGGCAACTACGTTGGCGCCATCCGTCCGGCGATCGCCGCCAGCCGCGCCCCGGGGATCGAGAGCTTCTTCTTCCTGGCCGACCTGCACAGCCTGATCAAGTCGCAGGACCCGCAGCGCACCCAGCGCGCGACCCTGGAGATCGCGGCGAGCTGGCTGGCGTGCGGCCTGGACCCGGAACACGTGTGGTTCTACCGCCAGAGCGACATCCGCGAGACCACCGAGCTGATGTGGTTCCTGACCGCCATCGCCAGCAAGGGCATCCTCAACCGCGCGCACGCCTACAAGGCGGCCGTGGACAAGAACCGCGAGGAAGGCGTGGACGAGGATGCGGGCGTCAGCGCCGGCCTGTTCATGTACCCGGTGCTGATGGCCGCCGACATCCTGATCTTCAAGGCCAACCAGGTGCCGGTGGGGCGCGACCAGATCCAGCACATCGAGATGGCGCGCGACTTCGCCCAGCGCTTCAACCACGTGTACGGCAAGGAGTACTTCCCGCTGCCGGACGTGGTGATCGACGAGCAGGTGGCAACGCTGGCCGGCCTCGACGGCCGCAAGATGAGCAAGAGCTACCACAACACCATTCCGCTGTTCGTGCCGCGCGAGGAGCTGAAGAAGCTGGTGTTCTCGATCCTGACCGACTCGCGCGCACCGGGCGAGCCGAAGGACACCGAGGGCTCGGCGCTGTTCCAGATGTACCAGGCGTTCGCCACCCCGGAGCAGACCGCCGAATTCGCCAAGGCGTTCGCCGCCGGCATCAGCTGGGGCGATGCCAAGCAGCAGCTGTTCGAGCGCATCGACAGCGAGCTTTCGCCGCTGCGCGAGCGCTACAACGCGCTGATGGCCGAGCCGGAAAAGATTGAAGCGCTGCTCAAGCGCCGTGGCCAGCAGCTGCGCGAGCAGCTGGCAGCGCCGCTGCTGGACGAGCTGCGCCATGCGGTGGGCCTGCGCGACCTGTCCAGCGCCGGCGACATCGCCAGCGAAGATGCCGGCGTGGCCCGCGTGGCACCGCCGCTGTTCAAGCAGTACCGCGAGAAGGATGGGCGTTTCTACTTCAAGCTGACCGCCGGAGACGGCACGCTGCTGATCCAGAGCGAAGGCTTCGATTCGCCGCGCGATGCCGGCCAGCTGATCGCGGTGATCAAGCAGGCCGAGCAGGGCGACCAGCTGCAGAGCGAGCTGTTCAAGCTGGAAGCCGAGGTGGATGCGGTGCTGGCTGCCCTGGCGACGCTGCGAGCCGACTGATCGGTAGATGCCGACCTTGGTCGGCGCCGTTGAATGAAGGGTGCCGGCCAGCGGCTGGCACTACCGTGGCACATCGCGCGTGGCATGATGGCCGCGCGCCTCCGGCGCGATGACATGGAGTCTGCAATGGCCTGGTTGTCGCTGCTGCTGTTCCTGCCCTGGTTCCTGCTGCTGGGCAGCCTGTACTGGCTGTTCCCGCGCCAGCCGCGCACCGCGCGGCGGCGCCTGTTCGATGGCATCACCCTGCTGTTGGCCTTCGCGCTGAGCATCCTGTCGATGCTGTGGGGCTATCGCATTGGCATGGCACAGCCCGGCGCCGGCCCGATCTGGCCGCAGGTGCTGGCGGTGCTGTACGCCTACGGCGCGTTCCTGGCGGTGCTGGTAATGGCCCTGCTGCTGCGGCCGCGGTTCGCATTGCGCTGCGGCTGATCGGTAGTGCCGGCCGCTGGCCGGCAACTGCATTCACCAGGCTACCCC
>NZ_JAPTFX010000013.1:0-50858 GCF_030985895.1 Stenotrophomonas sp. Sm6012
CAACACGAAGGGGCTTTCCTCCAGATGCGGCGAGGGGTTGCCGGCCAGCGGCCGGCACTACCGCTTACCAGGTGTACTTGATGCGGCCGTAGACATACGCGCCGTTGAAGCCGAACGGCGAGTAGTTGCTGTAGGGCAGCATGCCGAAGGTGGAGTTCTGCAGGTCTTCGGTGCGGTCCGGGTACTTGTCCAGCAGGTTGTCCGCGCCCACGGTCAGGGTCCAGTTGCTGCTCGGCTTGTAGCTGGCCGAGGCATCCACCACCCAGGCGTCGCCGTAGGTCTGGTCACGCAGCGCGGTGGCCGAGTTGCGCACGGTGAATTTGCCGTAGCGGGTTGCGGCCAGGCCCAGTTCCCAGTGGTCCGAACGCCAGGTGCCGCTCAGGATCGCCTTGTCGCGCGGGTAGCTGTCCTCGATGCGGCCGATTTCATCGCGGCCGATCAGCGACTGGGTCAGCCCCAGCGTACCGAACACCGCCGGGGTGCCGCCGACGCGACGCACTTCGGTGTCGTTGTAGCTGTAGGCCGCGGTCAGTTCCAGGCTGCTTGCCGCGAACGGGACGGTGTAGCTGGACACGAAGTCGACACCCCGGGTGCGCGTATCCAGGCCGTTGGTGAAGTACGAGAACGCGGTCACCTGCGGCAGGCCCAGGCTGGTCAGCAGGGCGCTGCTGGCGGCGTTGGTGGTGATGCTGGACGACAGCGCGATGCGGTCATCGATGTCGATCTGGTACGCGTCGACGGTGATGTACAGGCGGTCGACCGGCTGCAGCACCAGGCCCAGGCTGTAGGAGGTGGAGGTCTCGGCCTTCAGCGGTGAGGCGCCCAGTGCCTGCGCAGCCGCGCTGGTGGTCGGGAACGTGCCGCGTTCGACGAACACGCCGTTGGTGAACTGGCTGGTGACTGCCTGGTAGCCCTGCTGCGCCAGCGACGGTGCACGGAAGCCGCTGGAGGCGGTTGCCCGCAGCGCGACCTTGTCGGTGAACGCATAGCGCGCCGACAGCTTGCCGGAGAAACGGTCGCCGAAGTCCGAGTAGTCCTCGTAGCGGCCGGTGATGCCGGCCGAGAACTTCTCGGTCAGGTCCGCTTCCAGGCCGGCGTAGACCGCGTAGTTGTGGCGGTCGGCATGCACTTCATTGGTCGGGGTGAAGCCGCCGAAGCCCTGCGCGCCACTGCCGGTGTACGAGCTCAGCTCACCGGGGTTCTGGTCCCACTTCTCCTTGCGGTACTCACCGCCGAAGGACAGCGTGACCGGATAGGCCAGGCCCCAGTCCAGCGACTTGGTCAGGTCGGCGTTGAAGATGTCCTGCTGGTACTTCAGCGTACCGTCGTAGAACGAGCGCGGGCTGGTCGCACCCAGGCTGTAGTTGATGCTGTTGCGGGTGTGGAAGTCCAGGGTGTTCTCGCCATGGTTCAGGCTCAGGTCCCAGGTCCAGCCGTTGTCGGTGTTGCCCTTGACCCCGGCCACCAGCGAGCGGTCCTTGGAGTACTGGTTGATCTCCGGCACGAAGCCGTCCGGGTAGGTCTGCGCCAGCAGCGCGCTCTGCCCGTTGTGGTTGCGCGAGCGGTAGAACGCGAACGAGGTGATGTCGCGGTTGCTCAGCAGCGCGCTGGCGTAGCCGGTCACGTGATCGCTGAAGTCGAAGCTGGCGTTGGCCGAGGCGGCGGTGGCATCCACGCGCGGGTCGCCGACGATGAAGGTGGTCTGGCCGATGCTGGGGAAATTGCCGGTGTTGGGAGTGGTGCCGCGGTACGGGCCGGCGCGGTTGCTCTCGTCCTGCTGGCTGATCTGGCCGGCCACGTGCACGCGGCCACGGCCGTTGCCGAACTCGACGCCAGTGTCGCCGGACAGCTGGTACTTGTTGCCGTCACCGGCCGAGTACTGGCCGTAGTCCACCGCCAGGCTGCCGCCGCGGCCGCTGCCCTTGAGCACGATGTTGATGACGCCGGCGATGGCGTCCGAGCCGTACTGCGCCGAAGCGCCGTCACGCAGCACTTCCACCCGTTCGATGGCGGCGATCGGGATCGCGTTGATGTCCACCGCCGACGAACCACGGCCGATGCTGCCGTTGACGTTGATCATCGCCGAGGTATGGCGGCGCTTGCCGTTGACCAGCACCAGCACCTGGTCCGGCGACAGGCCGCGCAGCTGCGCGGGGCGCACGCCGCTGGTGCCGTCGGTCAGGGCCGGGCGCGGGAAGTTCAGCGAGGGCAGGGCGCGCGACAGCGCGGTGGCCAGTTCACCGGTGCCGGTGGACTGCAGGATTTCCGGGGTGATGATGTCGATCGGCGACTGTGATTCGGCGACCGTGCGGTCGGCCACGCGGGTGCCGGTGACGATCACCGTGTCCAGGGTGTTGGCGGCGGTGCCGGCCTGCTGGGCAGCGGCGACGAACGGAGAGCCACCGAGTGCGACAGCGACGGCGGCGGCGATCAGGCGGGTCTTGCGGGTCATCGGGATGGGGCTCCGGTTGGCGGGGGTGGCACCGGAATCGACATCACGGGGGTGAGGCGGACGGCGGTTGTTGCGGTGCGCAAGGCAGGAATTAACGGGATATTCAGTGGCTGTCAAATGCCGGTCATCGAGAAAAACGTTGCAGCAGCAACCATTTAGCTCTCACAGGCACAGGCGGGGAGGGGAGCCCGGGAGGCGCGCGGCGAGGACGTGGGAGAGAGGAACGTCGGCCGCCGCGCATCCCGGGACGCGTCAAGTATTCGTTAACGCTAGAATTGCGTCGCAGGAACAGTGCTCACCAGCACATTCCATCCGGTTATATGGACCCCTCCCCCGATGATTTCCCTTCGTAATTTCGCCTTGCGCCGCGGCGAGCGGCTGCTGTTGTCCAATGTCGACCTGACCCTGCACGCCGGTTACCGGGTGGGTGTGGTCGGCCGCAACGGTGCTGGCAAGTCCAGCCTGTTCGCGGCGGTGAAGGGCGAGCTGGAGGCGGACAAGGGCGACGTCGACCTGCCCGGCAAGGTGCGCATCGCCAGCGTGGCCCAGGAAACGCCGTCACTGCCCGATCCGGCGCTGAGCTTCGTGCTGGGCGGTGACATCGAGGTGGCCGCGGTGCTGGCTGCCGAGGCCGACGCCACCGCCCGCGAGGACTGGGAAGCGGTCGCTGAGGCGCATACGAAGATGGCCGAGCTCAACGCCTACGACGCCGAAGCGCGCGCCGGCAAGCTGCTGCACGGCCTCGGCTTCCCGGCCGAGACCCACCACCGCGCGGTGTCCTCGTTCTCCGGCGGCTGGCGCGTGCGCCTGAACCTGGCCCGGGCGCTGATGATGCCCAGCGACCTGCTGCTGCTGGACGAACCGACCAACCATCTGGATCTGGACGCGGTGTACTGGCTGGAACAGTGGCTGCTGAAGTACCCGGGCACCCTGCTGCTGATCTCGCATGACCGCGAGTTCCTCGACAACGTGGCCACCCATACCCTCCACCTGCACGGTGGCGGCGCCAAGCTCTACCCGGGCGGCTACACCGATTTCGAGCGCCAGCGCGCCGAACAGCTGCGCCAGCAGCAGATCGCGCACGAGAAGGAACAGGCCGAACGCGCCCACCTGCAGAGCTTCATCGACCGGTTCAAGGCGCAGGCCAGCAAGGCCGCGCAGGCACAGAGCCGCATGAAGCGCCTGGCCAAGCTGGCCGGTACCGAAGCGGTGCGTGCCGAGCGCGAGTTCCGCATCGAGTTCGCGCCGCCGGCCAAGCTGCCGTTCTCGCTGATCCGCCTGAATCACGTCGAGGCCGGCTACGGCAAGGACGCGGTGATCCTGCACAACGTCGGCTTCGGCCTGGAAGCGGGCCAGCGCATCGGCCTGCTCGGCCCGAACGGCGCCGGCAAGACCACGCTGGTGAAGACCCTGGTGGGCGAACTGGCGCCGATCGTCGGCGAGCGCATGGCCCACCCGGACCTGAAGATCGGCTACTTCGCCCAGCACACGGTGGAGTCGCTGCACGAAGGCCAGTCGCCGATGGAGCACTTCCGCGAGATCGCGCCGGATGCACCGAACCAGTCGTTCCGCGATTTCCTCGGCAAGTGGAACTTCCCCGGCGACCGCGCGTTCGAGCCGGTCGATGGCTTCTCCGGCGGCGAGCGCGCGCGCCTGGCACTGGCACTGATCGCCTGGCAGCAGCCGAACGTGCTGCTGCTGGACGAACCGACCAACCACCTCGACCTGGAAATGCGCGAAGCGCTGGCCGAAGCACTGGCGACCTTCGAGGGCGCGATCGTGATGGTCTCGCATGACCGCCACCTGATCGGCCTGGTCTGCGATACCTACTGGCGCGTGGCCGATGGCGTGGTCGAGCCGTTCGACGGCGACCTCGATGCCTACGCCGCGTGGCTGCGTACCCGCCCGCAGGCGCAGGGCACCAAGGCACGCATGGAGCAGGTGGAAGAGCCGGTGGTGGTCAAGACCGCACCGGTGGCGCAGGTGGTGCAGAAGAAGCCGGTGAACCCGCACAAGCTGGCCGCCGCCGAAGCCAAGGTGGCCGAACTGGAAGGTGCGCTGGCCGAACTGGACCGCCAGCTGGCCGACCCGGCCAACTACGCCGATGCCACGCGCATGGCGGTGATCGGTCGTGACCGCGAAACCGCGGCCGCGCAGCTGGAAAAGGCCGAAGCGGCGTGGATGGAGCTGCTGGAGTCCTGACCGGTAGTGCCCTGCGCCTGCAGCCATTCGCGGAAGCGCCTGGCGGGCTCACGCTCGGCACGCGAGCGCAGCCGGGTCAGCCAGTAGCGGCCCAGCTCCAGCGTGGTGCTGAACGGCTGCAACAGCCGTCCTTCGGCCAGTTCCTGCTCGAACATGCGCAGCGGCAGCAGCGCGACACCAGCACCGCCGGCGGCGGCCATCGCTACCGTCAACGAAGAATCGAACACCGGCCCGCGCGCTTCCACGCAATTGACCCCGGCCGCCTGCAGCCAGCGCGGCCACTCGTCGCTGCGGTAGGAGCGCAGCAACGGCAGCGTGGCGAGGTCGCGCGGTTGCTTCAGCCGTCGTGCCAGTGCCGGTGCGCACAGTGGCGCGAACGGCGCCTCCAGGATCGCGGTGCACGCCTGGCCCTGCCAGTCGCCATCACCGAAGCGGATCGCCAGGTCCAGCCCTTCGCCGGCCAGGTCGATGCGGTTGTTGTGGGTCTGCAGGCGCAGCTCGATGTCCGGGTGCGCGGCCTCGAATGCGGCCAGCCGTGGCAGCAGCCAGCCGGTGGCGAAGGTGCCGACCACGCCCAGCGTCAGTACTTCGCGCGCCGGTCCGCCGGTGTAGCGCGCAATGCTGGCCGAGATGCGTTCGAAGGATTCGTTGAGTACCGGATACAGCGCCGCGCCCTCGTCGGTCAGCGCGACACCACGCGGCAGGCGATGGAACAGACGGATGCCGAGCCGATCCTCCAGGCCACGGATCTGATGGCTCAGCGCGGCCTGGCTGACACACAGCTCCAGCGCGGCACGGGTGAAGTTCTGGTGGCGGGCGGCGGCTTCGAAGGCGCGCAGCGCGTTCAGCGGCAGGGTAGGGTGCAGCATGGCGAAGCCGTGAGCTGGAGTGATGGCTGATCCTAGCGCTTCACTGGCCGGTTTCTGAAATTAGGGGGTTGAAGGCGGCATGCATGAATAAATCTCATGTCAGATGCTGATTTTTTGCGCTGGTCGCCCCCGCAGGCGGCTTCAATAATCGAGCGGTCACCAGGAGAACCCCTATGCTCGCCCGTCGCCGATTCCTGCAGTTCAGTGGTGCTGCCGTTGCTTCCTCGCTGCTTGCCCCTGCGCTGGCGCGGGCCGTTGTCCCTGCGTCCGGCACATCCGCCGCGAACGCCGCCATTGCCGGCGCCGCCGATTTCGCCGCGCTGGAGAAAGCCAGTGGTGGCCGCCTGGGCGTGACCGTGCTGGACACCGGTAGTGGCCGTCGCATCGGCGGGCATCGGCAGGACGAACGCTTCCCGATGTGCAGCACGTTCAAGTCGATGCTGGTGGCCCACGTGCTGAGCCTGGCGGATGCAGGCCGCGTTTCACTCGATACCCGCGTACCCATCGCCGGGAAGGATCTGCTGTCCTACGCCCCGGTGGCACGTCGCCATGTGGGCAAGGACCTGACGGTGCGCGACCTGTGCAGGGGCACGCTGACCACCAGCGACAACACCGCGGCCAACCTGCTGCTGGACGTGGTGGGCGGGCCGCCGGCGCTGACGGCATTCCTGCGTGGGCAGGGCGACAGCGTTACCCGCAATGACCGCAACGAGCCGGACGTGAATCTGTTCGCGAAGGGAGACCCGCGCGATACCACCAGCCCGGCCGCGATGGCCACCAGCCTGGCCCGCTTCGCGGTGGGCAATGGCCTGCAGCCGGCATCGCGCCAGCAGTTGGCCGATTGGCTCATCGACAACCAGACCGGCGATGCCTGCCTGCGCGCCGGGCTGGGCAAGCGCTGGCGGGTGGGCGACAAGACCGGCAGCAACGGTGATGACACGCGCAACGACATCGCCGTGCTGTGGCCACATGCGGGCGGCCCGGCGTGGGTGGTCACCGCCTATCTGCAGGGCGCGTCGGTCGATGACGACCAGCGTGCAGCCGTGCTCGCACGGGTGGGTGCGCTGGCCGATGCGATGATCGGATGAGGTAACCGGGGTCATTCGAAAATGGCTTGCCGGATCGGTCCGGCACGCGCATCCTGCGCGCGTTCGAACCCCACGGAAGCCCCTGATGAGCCATGAGTTGATCTACCTGCTGCTGATCTTCGCGTTGCTGGTGATCCCACGCGCGCTGCAGCGCTTCAGCCTGCCGGCGCCGCTGACCTGCCTGCTGTTCGGCATCATCGGCATGCTGTGGCTGGGTGACCAGGCGCACGACGCGGTGATCGGCCTGCTGGCCACGCTGGGCATTTCCTCGCTGTTCCTGTTCGCCGGCCTGGAAGTGGATCTGCGGGCGCTGCGTCGTGGCATGTGGCCGCTGCTGGCGCACCTGGTGATCCGCACCGGCACGCTGTTCGGCGTGGGCTGGCTGGCCTGGCGCTACGCGGGGCTGCCGTGGCAGGCCGCGGGCCTGCTGGCGCTGGCGCTGCTGACGCCCTCCACCGGCTTCATCATGGATTCGCTGTCGCGGCTGGGCCTGAGCGAAGACGAACGGTTCTGGGTGACCAGCAAGGCCATTGCCGGCGAACTGCTGGCGCTGGCGGCGTTGTTCATCGTGCTGCAGGCCGGTGACCCGGGCCATATGGCGTTGTCCAGCCTGGCCCTGCTGGCGATGATGATCGGCCTGCCGCTGCTGTTCATCGCGTTGGGCCGCTGGGTGGCACCGCACGCGCCCGGCTCGGAATTCTCGCTGCTGGTGATGGTCGGCATGGTCGCGGCCTACATCACCTATCTGCTGGGCGTGTACTACCTGGTGGGCGCGTTCATCGCCGGCCTGGTCGCACGCCTGCTGCACCAGCGGATGCCGCTGCTGGCCTCGCACGAGAACCTGCACGCGCTGCGCCTGTTCGCCTCGTTCTTCGTGCCGTTCTATTTCTTCAACGCCGGCACCAAGGTGCCCAGCGAAGCGCTCAGCTTTGAGGCGCTGGGGCTGGGCATCGTGATCACCCTGGTGGTGCTGCCGCTGCGCATCGGCGTGGTCTGGCTGCAGCGGCGGGTGATGTTCGGCGAGAGTTTCCGCAGCAGCCTGCGGGTCTCGCTGGCGCTGGCGCCGACCCTGATCTTCACCCTGGTGCTGGCGGCGATCATGCGCGAACGCTTCCAGATTCCGGCGGTGCTGTTCGGCGCGCTGCTGCTGTACGCGGCACTGACCACGCTGCTGCCGTCGCTGGTGTTCCGCACGCCGTTCGATGTCGATCCGGTGGAACAGGAGCCGACAGGCGAGGGCGAGTCCGCACCGGTAGCGGCCACCGAAGTCATCCACGCCGAGCCCCTGAAAGCGCCGCTGCCACCGCAGGGCTGAGCCGCAGCCACGCGCAATGGCTTGCACTCGCGTGCGCCAGCGCAGACACTGCGCGCCCGTGAAGCGTGCCCTGCCGTGGGCGGCCACCGACAGGAGCAACAGGCGTGACCCAGGAAAGCAACCCAGACCGCAGCCTCCTGCCAGGCAAGATCCTGTTGTGGTTTTCGGCGATCACGCTGCTGATCCTGCTGGCCTGCAGCTGGTCGATGCCACCGGTCGATGCCTCCGGTTTCCGGCAGACGCAGACCGTGCTGTCGATCGACTGGTTGCTGCGCGGCGGTCCCTGGCTGGACTACCTGACCCCGGTGCTGGGGGCGCCCTGGTCGATTCCCTTCGAGTTCCCGCTTTACCAGTGGCTGGCAGCCCTGTTGTCCAGCATCACCGGCATGAGTGCCGACAACAGCGGGCGATTGGTGTCCACCGTCTTCCACGTCGGCAGCATCTGGCTGGTTTACCGTACGCTGCTCGCCTGGCGCCCTGACCGCACGCTGGCGCTTTGCGTGACGGGCGCGTTCGCTGTCTCGCCGTATGCCCAGTTCTGGGGGCGTTCGGTGATGATGGAATCCAGTGCCGTGTTCTTTGGCCTGCTCTTCGTCTGGGCGATGGCACAGCTGCGCAACCAGCCGCGGCTCTGGGTGGGGCTGGTTGCCATCTGCGCGGCAGTGCTGTCGGCGGCCATCAAGGTCACCTCATTCTTCGGTTTTGCCGCGTTTGTCGCGCTGGTCTTCCTGTGGCTGGCCGTGCGTGAACATGGCTGGCGCCCGCAGTGGCTGCAGCAGCATTGGCGCCTGATGTTCTGGGGGGCGCTGTCCGCGCTTGCCGTGCTGGCCACACTCAGCCTGTGGCTGCAGCATGCCGACGCGCTGAAGGCGCAGTCCGCGCTGGGCCGGCAGATCACGTCTGACGCACTGTCCACCTGGAATTACGGCACCCTGCAGCAGCGCCTGGACCCGGCCACCTGGTGGGGCACGGTGTTCAAGAAGCGCTTCTCCGGTGCGATCGGCTCCAACTGGATCTTCCTCATCTTCATCATCGCCGGGCTGTGGCAGAAGCGCACGCGCGCGGCGGTAGGGATCCTGCTGCTGGCCTACCTGGCGCCGTTCCTGGTCTTCACCAACCTGCACATCGCCCATCCTTACTACCAGGCGGCCAATATCGTGTTCGCCACATCGATCATCGGCCTGGTGCTGTGGTCGACGGTGCGGGCGGCCGAAGCGGCGGGCAAGCCGCGCCGTGGTGTCGCGCTGGCGATCTTCCTGTGCGTTCTTTCGGTGGGCTTTGGCCTGGTGAAGTCCCTGAAGGACATCAAGCAAGCGCGCGAGCCCACACCGGTATCGCAGATCGCAGAGGCCATCCGTACCGGCACGACCGAGCAGGGCGTGGTGGTCGCGTTCGGGCAGGATTGGTCCTCCGAACTGCCGTACTTCTCCGGCCGCCGTGCCGTGATGATTCCGGACTGGGCATCGGACGCCGTGCTGGCATCGCTGGCCGCAGATGACGCGGCACTGGGTGGGCTGCCGCTGACCGCACTGGTCAGCTGCCCCAACACGATTGCGAGCAGCCCCGAACGTGCGCAATGGCTGGCCGAAATCACCCGTCGCTATGCTGCCGGTGGCCAGAAGCAGGACGTGGGCGGCTGCGAGGTCTGGCTTCACCGCTGAGGTGCCACGGTCTTTCCGCGCGGTTTGCGCCCATCGGCGCAGGCCGTTAGGGTTGGGGCATGAAACTGCCTGCCATTGTCACCGCTTCCGCCCTCCTGCTCGGCCTCGCGGCCTGTTCGCAGCGCTCCGATACGGTCGCCCATGATCTGGCGACCGCACCGGCCGATGCCTTTATGGCGGCCATTGCCGCGCACTGCGGCCAGGCTTACGCCGGCAAGGTGGTGGAGGACACGCCGGCACCTACCGGCAAGGACCCGTTCGCGGGCCAGCGCCTGGTCATGCACGTGCGTGGCTGTGCCGACCCGGCACACGAGCTGCGCATCCCGTTCCATGTCGGCGATGACCATTCGCGCACCTGGGTGCTGACCCGTACGCCGAACGGCCTGCGCCTGAAGCACGATCATCGCCACCAGGACGGCAGCCCGGATGCGATCACCCTGTACGGCGGCGACAGCACGCCGCCGGGAACCGCCGAGCGCCAGCAGTTCCCGGCCGATGCCGATTCAGTGGCGATGTTCCGTCGGGCCGACATGCTGGCCTCGACGTTCAATACCTGGGCGATGGAGATCGACCCCGACCAGGCGTTCGTCTACGAACTGACCCGTCCCGACGGGCGCCGTTTCCGCGTGCAGTTCGACCTGAGCAAGCCGGTCGACCTGCCGCCAGCGCCCTGGGGTGACGACAAACTGCCCGCGCCGTGATCCCGGGGGCGGATTCCTGAAAGATCCCGGGTAGATCCGCGCCATGCGCGGATGCGGGATGCCGGGCCGGGGTCAGAGCCCTGGCCATCGGCCAGGGATCCGACCCCATGCTCAGCGCGTACCAAAGCGCGCGCGGCAGCCGTTGCTCACCCACACCTGCCCGCGCGCATAGCCCCAGCTGCGGCCTTCCTGGCAGGCACTGCCGGACAGCTGCTGCTGCAGCACCGGCCGGCCCTGGCGGTCATCCCAGTCGCAGGTCTGCGAGCGGTTGTTGTTGCTGCTGCAGGTGACCGAGTAGTTGCTGTTGCCACCGCCCCAGCCGCCGCCGCCCCAGCCGCGGGCTTCGGCGAATTCGGCGCGGCAGCCGTTGCTGACCCAGACCGCGCCATTGCGCACGCCCCAGCTGCGGCCCTCGTCGCAGGGGCTGCCGGACAGCTGGCGCACCAGGCGGGCATTGCGCCAGCCGACCGGGCAGCTGCGCTCGCGGTTGTTCTGGCTTTCGCAGCGGATGGTGTCGCCCGGGCGGCCGTTGTTGCCGCCCCAGCCACCGCCGTTGCCGCCGCCCCAGCCGCCACGGGACTCGACGAATTCGGCGCGGCAGCCGCTGGTGACCCAGATGCTGCCGTTGCGGCTGCCCCAGGTGCGGCCTTCCTCGCACGGGCTGCCGGACAACTGGCGGACCAGCTGCGCGTTGCGCCAGCCGGTGTTGCAGACCCGTTCGCGGTTGCTCTGGCTTTCGCAGCGGATCACCCCGTTCTGCGCAGTGGCGGAAGGGACGGGCAAGGCGAGGGTGCCCAGCGCACCCAGGCTGAGGGTCACGGCCAGGCTGGCCAGGGACAGCGGTTTCATGGCGGCATCCCATACGGTGGCAGGTGCCCGACTATAGGGAGGGGGGCGATCAAGCCGGTGTGACTGGCCGGATTTGCCCCGGCCGGGGCCTCGGCCGCAGAATACGAGGCTTTCCGGCCCCCATCCGGTGCCGGCGTTCTCCAGCGGAGCTTCCCCCCATGCGTACCCACTTCTGCGGCCTGGTCGACGAGACCCTGATTGGCCAGACTGTCACCCTCGCCGGCTGGACCGACGTGGCCCGTAACCAGGGCGGCGTCTGCTTCATCGATCTTCGAGATCATGAAGGCATCGTGCAGGTGACGGTGGAGGTGGACAACGCCGAAGTGTTCGCCGTGGCTGCGTCGCTGGGCTACGAGGACGTGCTGCAGGTGGAAGGCGTGGTGCGTGCCCGCCATGCAGTGAATGACAAGATGCGCACCGGCAAGGTGGAAGTGATCGCCACTGCCATCACCGTGCTGAACAAGGCCGCGCCGCTGCCGTTCCACGCCCACGAGAACCCGGGCGAGGAAACCCGCCTGAAGTACCGCTACCTGGACCTGCGCCGTCCGGAAATGCAGCGCATGCAGCGCACCCGCATCAAGCTGGTGCAGGCACTGCGCCGCCACCTGGACGAAAAGGGCTTCCAGGACATCGAGACCCCGATCCTGACCAAGGCCACCCCGGAAGGCGCGCGCGACTTCCTGGTGCCGGCGCGCATGCACCCGGGCGAGTTCTACGCCCTGCCGCAGAGCCCGCAGCTGTTCAAGCAGATCCTGATGGTGGCCGGCTTCGACCGCTACTACCAGATCGCGCGCTGCTTCCGCGACGAAGCCCTGCGTGCCGACCGCCAGCTGGAATTCACCCAGCTGGACATGGAGTTCGCCTTCGTCCGCGAACGCGACGTGCAGGATTTCGTCGAGAACATGATCCGCGCCATCTTCAAGGAAGTGGTCGACGTCGAACTGGATGCCAGCTTCCCGCGCATGACCTGGGCTGAAGCCATGCGCCGCTACGGCTCGGACAAGCCGGACCTGCGCATCGCGCTGGAACTGGTCGATGTGGCCGACCTGGTCAAGGACAGCGAGTTCCCGGTATTCACCAGCCCGGCCAATGATGCCGAGGGCCGCGTCGCCGCGCTGCGCATCCCGGGCGGCGCCTCGCTGTCGCGCAAGCAGATCGACGAGTACGCCGCGCACGCCGCCAAGTACGGCGCCAAGGGCCTGGCCTACATCAAGATCGCCGACAACGGCGAAGTCAGCTCGCCGATCCAGAAGTTCTTCAGCGAGGCATCCTTCGCCGCCCTGGTCGCCCACGTCGGCGCCGGCAACGGCGACATCGTGTTCTTCGGCGCCGGTGGCTACAACAAGGTCTCCGACTTCATGGGCGCGCTGCGCCTGAAGGCCGGCAAGGACTTCGGCCTGGTCGCCGACGGCTGGGCACCGCTGTGGGTCACCGACTTCCCGATGTTCGAGTGGGACGAGGAAGAACAGCGTTACGTCGCCCTGCATCACCCCTTCACCGCACCGGCCGTGGACGACATCGCCGACCTGCGCGCCAACGCCCGTACCGCCGTCTCGCGTGGTTACGACATGGTGCTCAACGGCAATGAAATCGGCGGCGGTTCGATCCGTATCCACCGTCCGGACATGCAGAGCGCGGTGTTCGAACTGCTCGGCATCGGCGCCGAAGAGGCCCGCGCCAAGTTCGGCTTCCTGCTCGACGCGCTGAACTACGGCGCGCCGCCGCACGGTGGCATCGCCTTCGGCATCGATCGCATCGCCGCGCTGGTGGCCGGCACCGAATCGATCCGCGACGTCATCCCGTTCCCGAAGACCACCGGTGCACAGGATCTGATGACCGACGCGCCGTCGCCGATCGTCGACGCGCAGCTGGCCGAAGTGCACATCCAGGTTCGCCCCAAGACCAACTGATCAGGAGATCCAGGCAATGACCGAGTTTGCGTTTTCGCTGGAGTGGGAAAAGCTGGGCAATGAAGGCTCCGAGGCCAACCTGGTCACCGAGCGTGCGCGCGTGTTCGGGGGTTGGCTGGTCCGTGTCGGTACCAACCCGGCGGCGATGGCCCTGACCTTCGTCGCCGACGGCGAAGGCCGTTGGGATGGTGAAGACTTCGGCGTTGAGGATTACGAGGACGACGAAGAGGAAGAGTACGACGAGGACGAGGAAGGCGAGGAAGAAGAGGACGAGGACGAAGAGGAATACGAGGAAGAGGACGAGGAAGACGAAGCCGCCGAAGCGCCGGAAAAGGCTTGACCCGCGCTTCACCCTGACGTCAACTTCCTGCATGTATTCCATCCGCCGCGCCACCGTGGACGACGCGCCGACCCTGTCGGCGCTGGCCGCCCGCACGTTCACCGAGACCTTCGGCCATCTGTACCCGCCGCAGGACCTGCAGGCCTTCCTCGACGAGGCCTACACGGTCGAGCGCCAGCGCGTGATCCTGGCCCACCCGGATTACGCGGTGTGGCTGCTGGAGCTGGACGGGGAGGCGGTCGGCCATGCCGCCGCCGGCCCCTGTGGCCTGCCGCATCCGGAGGTGAAGCCCGGTGACGGCGAACTCAAGCGCCTGTATCTCATCAAGACCCAGCAGAGTTGTGGCTGGGGTAGCCGCCTGCTGGAAACCGCGCTGGCCTGGCTGGAGCACGAAGGCCCGCGCACGCTGTGGCTGGGCGTGTGGTCGGAGAATTTCGGCGCGCAGCGCTTCTACGCCCGCTACGGGTTCGAGAAGGCCGGCGAGTATCTGTTCCCGGTCGGTGACACCCACGACCTTGAATTCATCCTGCGCCGCGCACCGCGCGTGGCCTGACGTTCACCGCCGCTTGCTGCGCGCGCGTGTTCAATCACCGTACGTTCCTGCCCCGCTGACCGCCAGGCTGTTTGCATGACTCCCCCCGTATTGCTGCTGCATGGCATCTGGAATGCCCGTGCCTGGGTCGGGCCGCTGGCCTGGCGCCTGCGCGCGCGTGGTTTCCAGGTGCACGCCTTCGGTTATTCCTCGGTGTTCGGTGGCCCCGACGTGGCCGTGCCGCAACTGTTGGAGCGCCTGGCCGACGCCGGGCCGTTGTCGCTGGTCGGCCACAGCCTGGGCGGATTGCTGGCGCTGGAGGCCCTGCGCCGCCAGCCGCAGCTGGATGTGCAGCGCGTGGTCTGCCTGGGCTCGCCGCTGCGTGGCAGCGGCACGGCGCGGTCGCTGTCCGACCATGGCTGGGGCCTGGCGCTGGGTCGCAGCAGCGAGCTGCTGCTGGATGGCCTGCCGGACTGGCAGGGCAAGGCCGAGGTCGGGCTGATCGCCGGCTCGGTGCCGCATGGGCTGGGCAGCCTGCTGGGCGCGATGGACGACGCCTCCGATGGCACGGTGGCGCTGGCCGAGACCCGACTGCCGGGCCTGGCCGACCATTGCGTGGTGCGCACCAGCCACAGCGGCCTGGTGGTATCGCCCGATGCCGCACGGCAGACCGCGTATTTCCTGCGCCACGGCCAGTTCGACCACAGCCGCGACGCCGCTGCCGCATAAGGGGGTGGGTGCTAACCGTCCTGCCTAGGTGGGTGCTAACCGTCCTACCTTGGTGGGTGCTAACCGTCCTGCCTTGGTGGGTGCGAACCTTGGTTCGCACGCTCTTCGCCGGGCCACGCCTGGCGGCATCCCTCCGCCCTAGACACGGTTGCAGCCCCCGATCAGGTAGAATCCGCGCCTTGATCCTGAAGCAGCCAGACGGTAGCACCCATGGGTAGAGGCCCCTCCATCGAAGCCCGCAAGAACGCGTCCGACGCGAAGCGTGGCAAGATTTTCACCAAGATCATCCGCGAGATCGGCGTGGCCGCGCGCGGCGGTGGAGGCGACCCCAACAACAACCCGCGCCTGCGCGTGGCGATGGACAAGGGCCTGGCCGTGAACATGTCCAAGGACGTGATCGAACGCGCCATC
Source organism: Stenotrophomonas sp. Sm6012 (assembly GCF_030985895.1). Lineage (NCBI taxonomy): Bacteria > Pseudomonadati > Pseudomonadota > Gammaproteobacteria > Lysobacterales > Lysobacteraceae > Stenotrophomonas > Stenotrophomonas sp. Sm6012. The sequence continues at coordinate 15,060 of NZ_JAPTFX010000013.1, forward strand.
AAGAAGGCCACCGGTGAGCTGGAAGGCGTCGACTACGAGGAAATCCGCTATGAGGGCTATGCCCCGGGCGGCGTGGCCGTCATCGTCGACTGCCTGACCGACAACCGCGTGCGCACTGTGGCCGATGTCCGCCATGCGTTCAGCAAGTGCGGCGGCAACATGGGTACCGAAGGCTCGGTGGCGTTCATGTTCAAGCGCCTGGGCGTCATCAGCTTCGCCCCGGGTGCCGACGAGGACGCCATCACCGAAGCCGCCATCGAGGCCGGCGCCGATGACATCGTGGTCTACCCGGACGACGGCTCGATCGACGTGGTCACCAGTCCTGACGCGTTCAACGCGGTCAAGGACGCGATGGCCGCCGCCGGTCATGTCGCCGGCCACGCCGAGATCACCTTCCGCGCGGACAACGACATCAAGGTCGAGGGCGAAGTCGCCCTGCAGGTCAAGAAGCTGCTGGACATGCTCGAAGACCTGGACGACGTGCAGGACGTGTACTCCAACGCCGAACTCGGCGCCGACGCCTACGCCTGAGCCGTCCTGACGGCCTGGGCGCGGGCCGTTGAACGGTCACCGCGGACAGACATGAGCCCATACGCCTGCCAGCGCTTCCCGTTCCGTCCCGCCAGGAGTGCGGCATGACCCGCATCCTCGGCATCGACCCCGGTTCGCAGCGGACCGGGGTCGGCATCATCGATGTCGACGCCGCCGGCCGCGTCAGCCATGTGCACCACCAGCCGCTGGTGCTGCTGGGCGCCGACGACTTCCCGCAGCGCATGAAACTGCTGGTGCTGGGCCTGGCCGACCTGTGCCGGGAATACCAGCCCAACGAAGTGGCCATCGAAAAGGTCTTCATGGCCCGCAACCCCGATTCGGCGCTGAAGCTGGGCCAGGCCCGTGGCGCGGCGATTTCCGCCGTGGTACTGCGTGACCTGCCGGTGCACGAATATGCTGCCAGCGAGATCAAGCTGGCGGTGGTCGGTCGCGGTGGCGCCGAAAAGCAACAGGTTCAACACATGGTCGGGCTCATGCTCAACCTGAAAACCAAGCTGCAGGCCGACGCGGCCGACGCGTTGGCGGTGGCGATCACCCATGCCCACGTAAGGGCAACGGCCAACCGCCTGGGGCTCAGCGCCCGCCAGGCGTGGGGCCGCAAATGAGGAGCTGCACGCAATGATCGGTCGACTGCGCGGCATCGTCGCCTACAAGGCGCCGCCGTGGCTGGTGGTGGACGTGAACGGGGTGGGCTACGAGCTGGAGGCGCCGATGAGCACCTTCTACGACCTGCCCGAGCTCGGCCGCGAGGTCACCCTGTATACCCATTATTCGCAGAAGGAAGACAGCGTCTCGCTGTACGGCTTCCTGCGCGAGGGCGAGCGGCGCCTGTTCCGCGACGTGCAGAAGGTCAGTGGCATCGGCGCGAAGATCGCGCTGGCCGTGCTGTCCGGGGTGACCGTCGAGGAGTTCGCGCGCATGGTCCAGGCCGGTGACATCACCGCGCTGACCCGCATTCCGGGCATCGGCAAGAAGACCGCCGAGCGCATGGTGCTGGAACTGCGCGACCGCGCGGCCCAGTTCGGCGCAGGCGGCGCGTTGCCCACCGGCAGTGGCCCGGCCCCGGCCGATCCGTTGTCCGACGCCACCGTGGCCCTGCAGCAGCTGGGCTACAAACCGGCCGAAGCGGCGCGCATGGCCCGTGATGCCTTCAATGAAGGCGACGAAGTGGCGACCGTGATCCGCAAGGCGCTGCAGTCGGCGCTGCGCTGAGCCGCCTTCCTTTCCCCCAACGAACCGCCTGAGCCCCGCCAGGAGTCCCATGTCCAGCAGTCAAACCCCGCACGCAGCCGCCCCCGGTGGCCACGGTCACGCCCCTCCCGCGGGAGGCATGGCGCTGATCATCGGTGCGATCGGCGTGGTCTTCGGCGATATCGGTACCAGCCCGCTGTACACCCTGAAGGAGGCGTTCTCGCCGCACTACGGGCTCAACAGCGACCATGACACCGTGCTGGGCGTGCTGTCGCTGGCGTTCTGGGCGCTGAACATCGTGGTCACGTTGAAGTACGTGACCATCATCATGCGCGCCGACAACGACGGCGAAGGCGGCATCATGGCGCTGATGGCGTTGACCCAGCGCACATTGCGCAACGGGTCGCGCTCGGCCTATGTGGTCGGCATCCTCGGCATTTTCGGCGCCTCGCTGTTCTTCGGCGACGGTGTGATCACCCCGGCGATCTCGGTGCTGGGTGCGGTTGAAGGCCTGGAGGTGGCCGCGCCCGGACTGCATGCCTTCATCGTGCCGATCACGGTGGTGGTGCTGCTGATGGTGTTCGCCGCGCAGCGCTTCGGCACCGAGAAGATCGGCAAGGCGTTCGGCCCGATCACCTCGGTCTGGTTCATTTCGCTGGCCGCGATCGGCATCTACAACATCGTAGACGCGCCGGAAGTGCTCAAGGCCTTCAACCCGTGGTGGGCGATCCGCTTCTTCATGGAGCACAGCTGGCATGGCATCTTCATCCTGGGTGCGGTGGTGCTGGCGGTGACCGGTGGCGAGGCGCTGTATGCCGACATGGGCCACTTCGGCGCCAAGCCCATTCGCCATGCCTGGTACTTCTTCGTGCTGCCGTGCCTGGTGCTGAACTACCTGGGGCAGGGCGCACTGGTGCTCAACCACCCCGAGGCGCTGAAGAACCCGTTCTTCGAGGCGGTGCCGCCGTGGGCGCTGTACCCGATGATCATCCTGGCCACGATGGCGGCGGTGATCGCCTCGCAGTCGGTCATCACCGGTGCGTTCTCGGTCTCGCGCCAGGCCATGCAGCTGGGTTACATCCCGCGCATGCGCATCAAGCACACCTCGCACGACACCATTGGCCAGATCTACATCCCGGGCATCAACTGGGGCATCGCGGTGATGGTGATCGGCCTGGTGCTGGCGTTCCGCAGCTCGTCGAACCTGGCCGTGGCCTACGGCATCTCGGTATCGGCCACCATGCTGATCGATACCCTGCTGCTGGCGCTGGTGGCGCGTTCGCTGTGGCCGAAGGCGCGCAACTGGATCCTGCCGCTGTGCGTGGTGTTCTTCATCATCGACCTCGGCTTCGTCATCGCCAACGGCGCCAAGCTGCTGCAGGGCGCCTGGTTCCCGGTGGTGCTGGGCATCTTCCTGTTCACCATGATGCGCACCTGGCGCCGTGGCCGCGAGCTGCTGCGCGATGAGATCCGCAAGGACGGCATCCGCCTGGATACCTTCCTGCCGGGCCTGATGCTGGCGCCGCCGGTGCGCGTGCCGGGCACCGCGGTGTTCCTCACCGCCGACCCGACCGTGGCCCCGCACGCGCTGATGCACAACCTCAAGCACAACAAGGTGCTGCACGAGCGCAACGTGTTCCTGCACGTGGAAACCCTGCCGATCCCGTATGCGATGGAAGGGCAGCGGCTGAAGATCGAATCGGTGGGCGACGAGTTCTACCGGGTCTACGTGCGCTTCGGCTTCATGGAGACCCCAGACGTGCCACTGGCGCTGATGCGCTCGTGCGACCACGGTGGCATCTACTTCGACCCGATGGACACCACCTTCTTCGCCAGCCGCGAGACCATCGTCGCCACCGCCAACCGCGGCATGCCGATCTGGCGCGACAAGCTGTTCGCGCTGATGCATCGCAACGCCGCGCCGGCGACGGGCTTCTTCCGGATTCCGGGCAACAGATTGGTGGAACTGGGCGCCCAGGTGGAGATCTAGGGCCTCTTCCTTCCTCGATACCGCCATGCTTCCATCCACGCATGGCGTGGATCTACCGTGTCGACCAAGGTCGACACCCACCAGAGCAGGACGCCGTTTCCGCAGATCGCAGGAAACTGTCGAAGGCGGGGTGGGTCCGGTTGCGGGGCATCCGCGCCATGGATGGCGCGGCTGAGCCCCCATGGACGGGTTTACGGCGTCCCCGCAACCGGACCCACCCCGCCATTCCCCAGGAAACCGGCTTCTGAAGTTGACGTTGCCGTTAGCGGGTGCCGGGCGCAGCCCGGCCGAAACCCGTACTTTTGCCGCATAATCAGCACATGACCGACGACCGCATCATCGGCGCCGGCGCCACCCGCGAGGATGACGCCGCCGACGCCAGCATCCGCCCCAAGCGGCTAGCCGACTACCTCGGCCAGGTGCCGGTGCGCGAGCAGATGGAAATCTACATCCAGGCGGCCAAGGGTCGTGGCGACGCGCTGGACCACGTGCTGATCTTCGGGCCGCCCGGCCTGGGCAAGACCACCCTCAGCCACGTCATCGCCAACGAGCTGGGCGTGGCGCTGCGGGTGACCTCCGGCCCGGTGATCGAGAAGGCCGGCGACCTGGCCGCGCTGCTGACCAACCTGCAGCCACACGATGTGCTGTTCATCGACGAGATCCATCGCCTGTCGCCGGTGGTCGAAGAAGTGCTGTACCCGGCGATGGAAGATTTCCAGATCGACATCATGATCGGCGAGGGCCCCGCGGCCCGTTCGATCAAGATCGACCTGCCGCCGTTCACCCTGATCGGCGCCACCACCCGCGCCGGCCTGCTGACCGCGCCGCTGCGCGACCGCTTCGGCATCGTCCAGCGCCTGGAGTTCTACAGTGTCGAAGAGCTGACCCGGATCGTGCGCCGCTCGGCCAGCATCCTCGGCATCGACTGCACCGCCGATGGTGCCGGCGAGATCGCGCGTCGCGCGCGTGGCACGCCGCGTATCGCCAACCGCCTGCTGCGCCGCGTGCGCGACTATGCCCAGGTCAAGGCCGGTGGCCACATCGACGAAGCTGTTGCGCAGGCCGCGATGCAGATGCTGAAGGTTGACCCGGAGGGCTTCGACGAGCTGGATCGGCGCCTGCTGAAGACCATGGTCGATTACTTCGATGGCGGCCCGGTCGGTATCGAATCGCTGGCCGCGGCGCTGTCCGAAGAGCGCGGCACGCTGGAAGACGTGGTCGAACCCTACCTGATCCAGCAGGGCTTCCTGGTGCGCACCGCGCGCGGCCGCATGGCCACCCACAAGGCCTACCGGCACATGGGCCTGAAGCCGAAGAACCCGCCGCAGGACCTGTTCGCGGAGGTTCCCGATGTCGGTTGAGCCGCGATTCAGTTGGCCGACACGCATTTACTGGGAAGATACGGACGCTGGCGGGGTGGTCTACCACGCCCGCTACGTGGCCTTCATGGAACGGGCCCGGACCGAATGGATGCGTGCGCTGGGCTACGGCCAGGAGCGCATGCGCGCCGAGCACGGCATGGTCTTCGCGGTGCGCTCGATGCAGATGGATTTCATCAGGCCGGCACGGCTGGATGACACCCTGCAGGTGAGCGCCACGCTGGTCCAGCTGAAGAAGGCCAGCATGGTCTTCGACCAGCAGATCCTGCGCGACGGCGAGCTGCTGCTGTCGGCCCAGGTTCGCATCGCCGCACTGGAAGCGGCCAGTTTCCGCCCGCGCGGCATGGACGAATCCGTCCTTGCGGTGCTGCAACCCCACCTCCACCCCGAATCCGAACACTGAGGAACAACGGATGATCGCAACGCTCCTGGCCCTGCAGGCCACGGTCACCGAGGCATTGCCGGCCGACGTCAGCAACGCCGCGACACAGACCCTTGCCCAGGCCACCACCGGCGGCGGCATCAACTACCTCGAACTGATGGCCAAGGCCAGCCTGCCGGTGAAGATCATCGTGCTGCTGCTGCTGGTCGGCTCGTTCGTCAGCTGGGTGATCATTTTCCGCAAGGCCCGCGTGTTCAAGCAGGCCACCCGCGAAGCCGACGAGTTCGAGAACCGTTTCTGGTCCGGTGCCGACCTCGGCAAGCTGTACAGCTCGGCCACCGACCGCAGCCGCAACGTCGGCGGCCTGGAGGCGATCTTCGAAGCCGGCTTCCGCGAGTACACCCGCCTGCGCGACAAGCGCCGGCTGGATGGCCGTGCGCAGCTGGAAGGCGCGCAGCGTGCCATGCGCACCACCTACACCCGCGAAGTGGACCAGCTCGAGCGCAACCTGGAACTGCTGGCCAACATCGGTTCGACCGCCCCGTACGTGGGCCTGGTCGGTACCGTGTTCGGCATCATGGTGACCATGCACGACATGATCAGCAGCGGCGCGCAGGCCGGCATTGCCGCCGTTGCGCCGGGTATTTCCGAAGCACTCTTTGCGACCGCCATCGGCCTGTTCGTGGCGATTCCGGCGGTGTGGGCCTACAACCGCTTCACCACCCGCGTCGAGCGCATGTCGGTGCGGTTCGAGACCTTCGCCGAAGAGTTCAGCTCCATCCTGCAGCGCCAGAGCGCTGGCGACGAGTAAGCGCCTGACCCGGGAGTCCAAGCCATGTCCGCTGCCATCGGTCGCCGCAAGCGCCGCAAGCTGAAATCGGAAATCAACGTCGTTCCCTACATCGACGTCATGCTGGTGCTGCTGATCATCTTCATGGTCACCGCGCCGCTGCTCACCCTGAGCTTCGACGTCGACCTGCCGCAGTCCAACGCCAAGGCGCTGGAAAGCAAGCAGGACCCGGTGATCGTCTCGGTGCGCCAGGACGGCCAGCTCAGCCTGAAGCTGCCCGACGCCAAGGAACCGGCCGCGGTGTCGGCCGAGGAACTGGAAGGGCGCCTGGCCGGCATCGCCGCCCAGGACAAGGGCGTGCGCGTGATCGTCGCCGCCGACCGTGCCGTGGCCTATGAAAAGGTCATCGCCGCGATGGATGTGATCAAGCGCGCCAAGGTAGACAAGGTAGGCCTGGCCACCGATGCACGCTGACGCCCTGCCACCTTCGCATCAGCGCGAACCCGGCTGGGGCCTGCCCCTGGCGCTGGCGGTGCTGGTGCATCTGCTGGTCGCGCTGGTCTTCATCGGCGCCTGGCTGTGGTCGCCCGAGCGCAACACCGATGCCGCTGCCGGCGACCCGTCGGTCGAGGCCAGCCTGGCGCTGTCCGCGTCCGAAGCATCTGCCGCGCGCCAGGCCCTGCGCCAGTCCGAGAAGCTGGAAGACCTGCCGCCGCCGGTCGCTGAGCCGATCCCGGTGCCGGAAGACACCGTGCCGCCGCCGCAGCCCATTCCCGAACCGCGCCCGCAGGACGCCCCGACGCCCCAGCAGCAACAGGCGCAGGAGCGAGTCGCGCAGCCTGATACCAAGGACCAGGAAGCAGCCAACGCGCTGGCCATCTCGCAGGAGAAGGCCAAGCAGGAACAGGAAGCCAAGCGCCGCCAGGAGCAGATCGACCTGACCGAACGCAAGCGCCAGGAAGAAGCGGAGCAGAAGCTGCGCCTGGCCAAGCAGCAGGAAGAAGATGCCAAGAAGAAGCTGGCCGACCAGGCGCGTCAGGCTGCGGACAAGGCCGAGGCCGAGAAGCAGAAGAAGATCGCCGAGATCCGTGCCAAGCGTGAGCAGGCCGAGAAGGAAGCCAAGCTGGCTGAGCAGAAGCTGCGCCAGGTGGCTGCCGCGCGCAATGCCGCTGGTACGGCCGCTGCCGGCGCCAGTGGTGCCGCGCAGCCGGCGGCCGGTGGCGGCGGCAACAGTGATGACCTGACCGCCAAGTACGCTGCGGCCATCCAGGCCAAGGTGCGCGACACCTGGACGCGTCCGGACAGCGTGCCCCTGGGGCAGAAGTGCCAGGTGACGATCACCCAGATTCCGGGTGGCCAGGTGCTGCAGGCCAAGGTTGGCGCCAACTGTCCCTATGACGAGGCCGGCAAGCGCTCGATCGAGGCGGCGGTGCTCAATGCGCAGCCGCTGCCGTACCGCGGCTTCGAGTCGGTGTTCAACCGCACGCTCAACCTGACCTTCACTGCGCAGGATTGAGTGGGCGGGGCAGGGCGGCCGTCCGGTCGCCCCTGGCCCCGGCCACCATCAAGGTGGCCGCGACGTTAACGGTGCGTGAGAGCACGGGCTGGAACTGACCCGGAATTCACGTACCCTTGGTTCATGATTGCGAAGCGGTTCACTTCCGCTTTGCTATCCCTCGTTCCGGTTTCCCCCTATTGAGCGCTCCATGAAAAAGATGCCTCGCTGGCTTGCCGTGTTTGCGGCCCTGTTGCTGCCTTTCGCTGCCGTCGCGCAGCAGAAGGGGCTGGATATCGACATCATCGGCGGCAATGCCTCCGCGCTGCCGATCACCATCGTGCCGATGCCCTACCAGGGTTCGGCGGCTGCGCCGCAGACCGACGTCGCCGGCGTGGTCCGCGCCGACCTCGAGCGCTCCGGCCAGTTCCGCACGCTGCCGGAAGCGCAGATCGTCGAAAAGCCGGTCCGCGGCGGTGACATCCAGTTCGCCACCTGGCGCGCGCTGAAGCAGAACTACATCGTGGTCGGCCGCGTGCTCGACGCCGGTGCCGGCGCCTACCGCGTCGAGTACGAACTGTTCGACGTGCCCAAGGGCGAGCGCCTGCTGGGCCTGGCGATGACCGCGCGCGGCAATGCCATGCGCGACGTCGCGCACCAGATGGCCGATGCCATCTACGAGAAGATCACCGGTGTGCGCGGCGCCTTCTGGACCCGCATCGCCTACGTGACCGCCAGCGGCAAGGGCGACGCCATGCGCTATGCGCTGATGGTGGCCGACTCCGATGGCTACAACCCGCAGACCATCGTGCGTTCGGCCGAGCCGCTGCTGTCGCCGTCGTGGAGCCCGGATGGCGGCAAGCTGGCCTACGTCAGCTTCGAGCGTGGCAACTCGGCGATCTACATCCAGAACATCGCTACCGGCGCACGCGAGCTGGTCACCAGCTTCCGCGGCATCAACAGCGCCCCGGCGTTCTCGCCGGACGGCCGCAAGCTGGCCCTGACCCTGTCGCGTTCGGGTAATCCGGAAATCTACGTGATGGACCTGGGTAGCAAGCAGCTGACCCAGCTGACCAACCACTTCGCCATCGACACCGAGCCGACCTGGGCACCGGACGGCAGCGCGGTGTACTTCACCTCCGACCGCGGCGGCCGTCCGCAGGTCTACAAGGTCGGTGCGGGCGGCGGCAGTGCCGAGCGCGTGACCTTCCAGGGCAACTACAACGCCAAGCCCACCGTGTCCTACGATGGCAAGAAGATCGCCGTCGCCCAGGGCTCGGGCAACAGCTACAAGATCGCGATGATGGACAGCTCGCTGGGTTCGCCCCGCTGGAGCACGCTGTCCCCGGGTTCGCTGGATGAATCGCCGAGCTTCGCGCCCAACGCAAGCATGGTGTTGTACGCCGCCCGCGAAGGTGGCCGTGGTGTGTTGTATGCCGTTTCGGCCGATGCGCGGGTTCGCCAGCGCCTGGTCCTGGCCGATGGTGATGTGCGCGAACCGGCATGGTCCCCATACCGTACCCAGCGCTAAAAGAGTGTTAACATTTTGCTGTCTTGAACCCCTCATCGGCCTAGGAGCCACAAAGGTATCGCCATGAACAAGTCCACCCGCGTTCTGCTTGTTTCCCTGCTGTCTGTGGCCGTCCTGGCCGGTTGCTCGAAGAAGGTGAAGGAAGAGCCGGCAGCCCCGGTTGACACCGGCACCTCGACCACCACCCCGACCGGCCCGTCGACTTCCGGCCTGTACGGCCCGGGCGACCTGGACACCGACGCTTGCCTGCGCCAGCGCGTTGTCTACTTCGACCTGGACAAGGAAGACGTGAAGCCGGAATTCCAGGCCATCATGGCGTGCCACGCCAAGTACCTGCGTGACCGTCCGTCCTCGCGCATCACCCTGCAGGGCCACACCGACGAGCGCGGTTCGCGCGCGTACAACCAGGCCCTGGGCGAGCGTCGTGGCAACGGCGTCAACTCGGCCCTGCAGGCCAACGGTGGCTCGGCTTCGCAGCTGACCGTCGTGTCCTACGGTGAAGAGCGTCCGGTCTGCACCGAGTCGAACGAGTCCTGCTGGTCGCAGAACCGTCGCGTCGAAATCGTCTACACCGCGCAGTAATCCATGCGCATTGGCATCAAACTGATGCTGGTCGTTGCGGCAGCCCTCGTGGCTGCCGCACCGGCGCATGCACAGCGACAGAGCCTGGCCGACCGTGTCGGCGCGCTCGAGCAGCAGATGTACAACAACAGTGCCAACCAGGACCTGTTGAACCAGATCAATCAGCTGCGGCAGCAGGTCACCAGCCTGCAGGCCTCGATCGAGCAGTTGCAGCACGACAACGCCCAGCTCAAGCAGTCCGCCCAGGACCAGTACCTGGATCTGGACAGCCGCCTGAACCGGTTGGAAGGGGGCAACGCCGCCCCGGCCCTGCCGCCCGTTCCGGCGACTGCACCGAAGGCCGCCCCGGCCCCGGCACCCCCCGCAGCGGCGGCCACTTCCGAGCGGCCGCCTTCGGTCCATGGCGATGCCGGCAGCCTGGCCGCCACCGGTGACGAGCGCACCTCGTACAACGTGGCCTTCGAATCGCTGAAGGCCGGCAAGTACGACGATTCGGCGCAGCTGTTCCTGAGCTTCCTGCAGCTGTACCCGAACGGCGTCTACGCGCCGAACGCGCTGTACTGGCTGGGCGAGAGCTATTACGCCACCCGCAATTTCCCGATGGCCGAGACCCAGTTCCGTGAACTGCTCTCGCGCTATCCGACCCACGACAAGGCCGCTGGCGGCCTGCTCAAGGTCGGCCTCTCGCAGTATGGCGAGGGCAAGGTCGACCAGGCCCAGCAGACGCTGGAGACCGTCGTGGCGCAGTACCCCGGCTCGGACGCCGCGCGCACCGCGCAGGACCGCCTGCAGTCGATCCGGCTGGGCAAGCAGATCCGCTGATCCGGCGTACAATACGTTTCCTGTAGAGCCGAGCCCCCGCTCGGCTGTTTGCGTTTCCGGTTTCCGTAAACGCCGGCCAGGCCATGCCGCCCGGTCGCTGCTGTAGAGCCGGGCCATGTTCGGCTGCTTTCGTTACCGGCCACGGTAGCCCACCCGCCACGTGCCCCACCAAGACGTACCCGCCATGACCGCCGTTATCCCGTCCAATGCCGTCGCCACCCCCAGCGACATCGTGCAGTCGCCGCTGCCACGCCTGAAGATCACCGAGATCTTCACCTCGCTGCAGGGCGAAGCCGATACCGCCGGCTGGCCGACCGTGTTCGTACGCCTGACCGGCTGCCCACTGCGCTGCCAGTACTGCGACACCGCCTATGCCTTCCACGGCGGCACCTGGTGGGACATCGACGACATCGTGGCCGAGGTGCTGGCGCAGGGCGTGCGCCATGTCTGCGTGACCGGTGGCGAGCCGCTGGCGCAGAAGCGTTGCCTGGTGCTGCTGCAGAAGCTGTGTGACGCCGGCATGGACGTCTCGCTGGAAACCTCCGGCGCGCTGGACGTCAGTGCTGTGGACCCGCGCGTATCGCGCGTGGTCGACATCAAGACCCCGGGTTCGGCCGAAGTGGCGCGCAACCGCTGGGAAAACCTGCCGCTGCTGACCGCGCGCGACCAGATCAAGTTCGTCATCTGCAGCCGCGAAGACTACGACTGGGCCAAGGCCCTGCTGGCCGAGCACGACCTGGTGAAGCGCTGCACGGTGTTCTTCTCGCCCAGCAAGGGCGAGATCACCGCGCGCCAGCTGGCCGACTGGATCGTCGAAGACCGGCTGCCGGTGCGCTTCCAGATGCAGTTGCATAAAATCCTGTGGAACGACGAGCCCGGCCGATGAGCCTGGGCGGCGTCCCCTGATGTAGCTCCGGCGCGGGACAGCGTGCTGGCTTTCCCCTCCCAACCGGATGTTTTACCCATGAAGAAGGCAGTCGTGCTTCTCTCCGGCGGCATGGATTCAGCCGCCGTCATCGCCATGGCCCAGGAACAGGGCTTCGCCGTGCATGCCCTGAGCGTGCGCTATGGCCAGCGCCACACCTCCGAACTGGATGCCGCCGCGCGCGTGGCCAAGGCGCAGGGCGTGGTCGCGCACAAGACCGTGGACGTGGACCTGCGCAGCATCGGCGGCTCGGCCTTGACCGACGACATCGACGTGCCCGAGGCCGGCGGTGCCGGCATCCCGGTCACCTACGTGCCGGCGCGCAACACCATCATGCTGTCGCTGGCCCTGGGCTGGGCCGAAGTGCTCGGCGCCAACGACATCTTCTGCGGCGTCAACGCCGTGGACTACTCCGGCTACCCGGACTGTCGCCCCGAGTTCGTGGCCGCGTTCCAGGCACTGGCCAACCTGGCCACCAAATCGGGCGTGGAAGGCGCGGGCATCCAGGTGCACGCACCGCTGCAGTTCCTCAGCAAGGGCCAGATCGTCAGCGAAGGCGTGCGCCTGGGCGTGGACTTCGGTTTGACCGTGTCCTGCTACAACGCCGACGCCAACGGCGCCGCCTGCGGCCACTGCGACGCCTGCCGCCTGCGCGCGCAGGGCTTCGCCGAAGCCGGCGTGGCCGACCCGACGCTGTACGCCTGACCGCCTCTGGTAGTGCCGGCCGCTGGCCGGCTTCCCCGATGGGTGTGAATTCCAAGATGGTGGGTGCGAACGGCTCCTCGGTGGGTGCGAACCTTGGTTCGCACTCCCTGACTCGCAGGGCACAACCCGGCGCTACCGCTGCCGCAACCACCCCGATGCCTCGATGAACGCCCGGACCGCCCCCGCATCGGCATAGTCCAGCTCGATCATCCGCGCGATACCGGCCTTCTCATCGGCCTGCTGTCGCATGTATTCCTGCGCGATGCGGTAGCCGGCGTAGTAGCCCACATCACCTACCCCGAACGGGTTGCGGGCGCTGTTGTACAGCCAGTTGTCCAGGTCTTCGCCGTCCATCTCGGATGAAGCGCGTGCGGATTTCAGCCTCATGCGCGGGTCCGTAGCGGTACAGCGGCAATGCCGGCCGACGCCCGCTCAGCCGCTCGGCCACATACTCCGCCACGCCTTCGCGCACCACGTACTGGGCCAGGCTGCCCGTGGTTTCGCGCTGCTGGGTATGCACGTACTCGTGCAGGTTGTTCTGCGCGTTGTTCGCCCCCGGACGGCTGTCGTAGAAGATCCGCAGGCGGCTGCGCATCGGCTCCGGCAGCTCGCTCACGTCCACGCGCTCGTCGCCCAGCGCCATCTCCGCTCCGATCAGCACCTTGTTGCCCAGTGTGGTGCCACCGGTGCGAAGCACGCCCACTGCGTAGGTGATGGTGGCCGGGCGCAGCGCCGGGTAGAGCGCCCGGAACGCGCCCAGATCGCGCTCCAGCGTGGCACTGGCCTGTTGCGCGTTGGCGGTCAGCGGACGTACCGATGCCCAGAAGCGCGGCCACGCCTGCATGGCCTCGGCATACTCGCGGGCGGTGTAGTGGCGCACCTGCATCAGCGCATGCAGGCCAGGGCTGCCCGGATCGATGTAGCGCTGCTGGACCAGCGCGACCTGGCGTTCGGCGTCGGGCTCGGCGCGCACCGCGTCGAAGGTGGCCCAGAAGCGGGCGATATCATCGGTGACGACCTGGGGCGGGGCGGCCAGGGCCGCGCAGGGCAGCAGCAGGGCGGCAAGCAGGCTGACGATCAGGCGCATCCATGGCTCCGGGGAAGGGTCACAGATGGGATGCGACGGTGGCCCCAAAGGTTTAAGCCCGCTGGTAGTGCCGGCCGCTGGCCGGCAACCCCGACACACCGGGGTTTCGCGCGACCTGCCAAAGTAGGGTAGAATGCCCACCCCGCCGAAAGGCAGGGGCAGTGCAATGGGCCGTTAGCTCAGTCGGTAGAGCAGAAGACTTTTAATCTTTTGGTCGAAGGTTCGAATCCTTCACGGCCCACCAATTGCATCAATGACCCAGGTCATTCGAAAAGGCACCGCCATGCGGTGCCTTTTCTATTGCGCTAGTCCAGGGCAACTACTTCGTCCGCCCAGTCTTCGCTTTAGCCGCCGCCGCGTCAGCAGCCTCCTGTGCGGCCGTTGCTGCCGCATTCGCAGAACGTGCCGCCTCAGCTTGAGCCGCGTCGAAGTCAGCCTGCCGCTGTGCACGGGTTCTGCGTTCCAGTTCCATCGCTGCGGCGAAGCTCTCCGGATGCTTTGCAGCACAGGCCTCCTGCACCAGTTGCACGGCACGATCAGACAGCCCGGGCTGGATGTTGCCGAGCAGGCAGTCGGCATACGGTACGGGCGCGGCCGGGCTGGCGGCCAGCGCGGCGATGAGCACGGCATTCAACATGCAAACCTCCTTGTAGGTTTCGAAGGGACTGGCGACCAGTCCACCCCAAGTATGGACCGGTTATGGGGGCAACGGCGGCTACGCCGGGCGGATATCCCGGCATACCAGTTCCGCCAGGCCGCGGCAGGCGAAGAACAATCCATCGACAACGCCTTCATCCAGATGACGGTCGGGCGTGGCCATCGACCGGCAGCGTTCGGCAGCGTGCAGCATTTCCGCCACGGTCAGCATGCCGACGGCGGCACGTTCCGCGCGTGCCATTGCCTGATCACGGCCCGGCGGCAGATCGGTTTCCGGCCAGGGCAGGCTGTCGGCGCCATCGCCATCACGGATGCGCTTGAGGCATCCCCAGAATGTGCTGAGATCCGGTGTGGGGTTGTCATCGTCATTGACGTTGTCGAAGGTGCAGTAGGGCGCTTGGGGCGGACGTCGGGTCATCTCGGATTCCTCGGCTCCTGGGCAATAGCGCCACCGTGCAGGACGGGTGGCGGACGGTGCATGGCTGCAAGCCCGGAGACATCACGCAGTAACCGGCGGGTCCGAAAACCCCCACGCACCGCCCGCCATAAAGGCCGACGGATCACCCACCGGCACGGTCCGGAGACGGTGCCGACGGGTGAGCGCAAACAACAGCGTGAATGTCATGACGGGCTTGCAGGCCCGGTGCCACCCGTTGTCGGTGGCGCCGCATATTGGTTACGCCCGCGCGCGGATTTCAATCTGAAATTTGGGAAAAATTTCTGCCACCCACAGCGCGACACTATTGTCACAGAGGGCTCCGATGCAGCGAGCGACAGGACGCGACGCATCCGTTCTGGTGGCCTGGCGAATCGCGTTGTGGAATGGCGCGAACCACATCGGGTGGCGCATTTGCTGTGAACCGGCGCGTGTAAAGCGGGCTGCACTTTCATGATCCGTAGCAGCGGCGCGAGCGCGTCACGCGGCAAAATTGCGGTGCGAACGCGACATATCCGTGCAGGCTCCCTGTGGAGCCGAGCCATGCTCGGCCGCGGTTCGCGTGGGGTGCTGAGCCGAGCGTGGGCTCGGCTCTACAGTGATCCATCCACGCAGGGTGCGGATCTACGCATCTGGCAGGGGTGTTGAGCGTGCCGAAGCCTCCAATGCCTGCCGCTGGGCGCTATGCTCGGCCTCTTTCCTAGGATGGGTTCTCCCCATGCGCTTCATCGTGCTGTCGCTGTTGTTGTCCGCGGTCTCTGCCGCGCCGTTGATGGCGGCCGAGCCAGCGCTGTCCGCACAATCAGCCACCGCAACTCCACTGGTGATCGGCGAGACCTTCACCATCGCGTCGAAGGCGCTTGGCGAAACCCGCCGCATCAATGTCTACCGCCCGCAGCCGTGGGGCCTGGACCCAAAGGCGCCGCTGCCGGTGCTCTACATGCCCGATGGCGGTATCGGCGAGGACTTCCTGCATGTGGCCGGGCTGGTGCAGGTACTGAGCGGCAACGGCAGCATGCGTCCGTTCCTGCTGGTCGGCATCGAGAACACCGAACGCCGCCGTGACATGACCGGCCCCAGCAAGGATCCGCAGGACCAGAAGATCGCGCCGCGCATCGGTGGCTCGGCGGCCTATCGCTCGTTCCTGCGCGATGAACTGATGCCGCAGGTGCGCCAGCGCTACCCGACCACCGACGAGCGTGCGCTGATCGGCGAATCGCTGGCCGGCCTGTTCGTGGTCGAGACGCTGCTGCAGGAACCGACGCTGTTCAACAGCTACATCGCGCTGGACCCCAGCCTGTGGTGGAACCGGGGCACGATGCTGGCCGGTGCAGCCAAGCAGTTGCCGGCAGTGACGCGTGCGCAGCCGCGCGTGTTCCTGGCCAGCAGTGGGCAACCGGAACTGGCAGCCTCTGCCGCGCAGCTGGCAACGCTGCTGGAACAGGCCTCGCCGTCGCCGCTGGTGAAGTACCTGCCGCTGCCGGCGGAAACCCACGCCACGATCTATCATCCGGCCGCGTTGCAGGCGCTGCGCACGTTGTTCCCGGCACCGCCGCCGGCCTCGCCCTGACCGCACTGGCACCGCGTCGCACGCCATGCAAGGATGCGGTAGCGGCGCCATCCGGTGCGCCGCCCGCAACGGGAGCGTGTGGATGCAGCGTGTGCGTGGATGGAGTGTGGCGGCCTGCCTGGCCGTGAGTGGCTGTGCGATGTCGGTGGCACCGCCGGCAACGCAGAGTGAAGCGAAGCAAAGCGCGGCCACCGCTGCGCCGGGTGTGGTGCTGCCGGATACCGAAGCGCTGCGCGTGCACGATCCGGTCGGCCGCGATTACCCGGTCTGGGTGGCGTTGCCGGCCGACTACGTCGCGCATCCGGAGAAGCACTACCCGGTGCTGTACGTGACCGACGCGCTGTACAGCTTCCCGCTGGTGCGCAGCGTGCGCAACATGGTGGGGCAGAAGGGTGTCAACCTGGAGGATTTCATCCTGGTCGGGCTGCCGCCGCAGGAAGGCTTGACCTCCAGGCAGAGCCGCTCGCGGGACTACACGCCCAGCGATCCGGCGCGCACCGATCCGCGTGACTACAGTGATGACGTCAGCTATGGCGGCGCCGCGCATTACCGCGATTTCCTCGCCGAGCGCGTGCTGCCGATGATCGATGCGCGCTACCGTACCGATCCGGCACGGCGCGCTTACGCGGGCCATTCCTACGGCGGCCTGTTCGGCGCCTACGTGCTGACCACGCGTCCGGACATGTTCCGTACCTACATCCTGTCCAGCCCGTCGCTGTGGTTCGACGACCATCGGGTGCCGCGCCTGCAGGCCGAGGCCAGGGCGCCCTCGCAGCCGACCACGGTGGTGTTGTCAGTGGGCAGCTTCGAAACGGTCAAGCCGGAACCGCGCTACTTCACCCGCAACGACATGCTGCGCCACAACGCCGAGTTCGCCGAACAGCTGCGCAACAGTGGGCGATCGTTGAAGGTGGAGAACATGGTGATCGATGACGAGGACCACTTCACGGTGTACCCGGACATGATCACCCGCGCGTTGCTGAAGGTGTTTCCGGGTACCGGGCCGTACAGCAGCGGTTGATGGCAGGTGCCAGCCACGCCGATGAGACGCGGATTCAGTCGATCCACGCCATCCGTGGATGAATGCCTCAGGCTGCCTGTGCGTCCGGTCCGGTCAGCACGCCCACATCGGCGTGCCGGAAGCACAGGCGGATGGCATCGAGCAGTTCGCTCATGTTGTAGGGCTTGGGCAGGAAATGGATGCCGTCGCGCAGTTGTGGCAGCACGCGGTGCTGGTCCATGCCCGAAGTGACCAGGATTGGCAGGTACGGATAGAGGTCGCGCACCTGGTTGGCGGCTTCAATCCCGCTCACCCGGCCCAGGTTGACGTCGGTAAAAAGCAGGTCGAAGCGCTCACCGGCGGCCAGCAGGCCCAACGCGGCTTCGGCCGAGCTGACGCCCACCACATGGCAGGCCTGGCTTTCCAGCGCCAGCCGGCTCAGTTCGCGGGTTTCCTCCGCGTCCTCGATCAGCAGGACGCGGGGCTCAACGTGGCGCTTGGACAGCAACATGACGCGACAACTCCGGACAGCAACGGTGAAAAGGCGCGCAAGTATGCGCAAGCCGGTAGTGATCCCGGCGTGCACGGCAGGCTAAGTGGGCGTTACAAGCGCGTCAGGCGGCGATGACGCCTGAGCCAGGCCAGCGCGGCCACGGCCAGCAGGGCCGTGCCGATGCGCAGGCTGGTGGCCTGCCAGCCCAATGCGATGGCGTCATCGAGGCTGAACACATTCCAGGCCAGGTTCATCGAAACGTGCAGCACCAGGCCGCACCACAGGGTGTCGCCGTCGAGGTGGTCCAGCCAGGCGAAGATGAAGCCACCGAAGGCGATCACCGCACCGATGAACAGCGCGGTGCCACCGCCCTCGAAACCGCCGAAGCCGAGCCAGTGCACCCAGCCGAACAGCAACGCCTGCGGCAGCGCGAACAGTGACCACGGGCCGCGCACGATCCTCACCAGCAGGATGAAACCCAGGCCGCGGAACAGCACCTCTTCGGCCA
This sequence comes from Stenotrophomonas sp. Sm6012, assembly GCF_030985895.1. Lineage (NCBI taxonomy): Bacteria > Pseudomonadati > Pseudomonadota > Gammaproteobacteria > Lysobacterales > Lysobacteraceae > Stenotrophomonas > Stenotrophomonas sp. Sm6012. The sequence continues at coordinate 33,155 of NZ_JAPTFX010000013.1, forward strand.
CGGGGAACAGTACCGCGAGCATCGTTGCGTCCAGGACGGTCAGCGCGGTGTTAGGTGTGCCCAGCAGGGCCAGGCCGAGCCAGCAGGGCAGGCTGGCCAGCAGCACGCACAACGGTCCGCTCCAGCCGATGCCGCGCAGCCCGAGACTGGCCAGCAGGCCCACGCCGCGGGGGCGCAGCAGCGCGGCCAGCAACAGCGCCAGCAGTACGGCCAGTGCATTGTCGAGCAGGCTGCCGCCATAGGGGATGGGCAGCGCAGGAATCGGCGCACCGATGGACGCGGCGATATCGCGCAGGTTCAGGCCAAGGCCAACGCCCAGCAGCACCAGCAACAGGCGCACCGGGTTGGGCAGGCGGGACAGCATGGTCATGCGCGCACTCCCTGCGGGACAAGGCCGCAGTGTCGGGCCGACCGCTTCCGCCGGCACGCGCCGGAAGTCCCTGTGCCATCGGTCATGTGTTGCCGCACAGTCATCGCAGGGCAGGTACAGTCGATGCCAGACCGACAGGAGCAATGCCCATGCTGTGCCCCGTATGCACGACCCAGACCCTGCAGATGGCCGAACGCCATGGCATCGAGATCGATTACTGCCCGGGGTGCCGTGGTGTATGGCTGGACCGTGGCGAGCTGGACAAGATCATCGAGCGCGCCGGTGCCGGAGCCGCGGTGCCGCCGCCTGCGCCTGTGCAGCAGCAGCCGGCGTCCACGCCGCCGCCGGTGATGCACCGTGACACCCGCCATCTCGGCCAGCGCTACGAGGACAACCGCGGTCACGGCTACAAGAAAAAGAAGAAGGACAGCTTCCTGTCCGAACTGTTCGATTTCTGAGTGGTTCGCTCTTTGTAGAGTCGAGCTTGCTCGACTGGCTGTCCGACAGCAGTCGAGCAAGCTCGACTCTACAGGGAGGCGGTCACGGCCGACGCAGGATGAACTCGCGGTCGTGGGTGTCGCCGACGATGAATTCATACTCGCCCACCTTGCTGCAGCCATAGCGTGCGTAGAAGCGCTGCGCACCGAAGTTCTCTTCCCACACGCCCACCCACAGGGTGCGGCGCTGCGGGTGGTCCAGCCAGTCCATGAACGCGTCCATCAGGCGCGCGCCATGGCCGCCGTTCTGGTAGGCGGCCAGGATGTAGAAACGCTTCAGTTCAATGTCGCCCTCGCGCGCATCCGCATGCGGCAGGGTGTTGGCACCGGCGGCCAGGTAGCCGACCACGTTGTCGGCGTCCATCAGTAGCCAGACTGCACTGCGCGGGTCGGACAGCTCGGCGCGTTGGGGCCCGCTGCTGTAGTGCGCCTGCAGGAAATCGTGCAGTTCCTGCGGCGGATACGAGTCGCCCCAGGTTTCGTTGTAGGTGGCGATGGCGATGGCCGACAGCGCTTCGACATCGGCGAGGGTGGCGCGGCGGATCTGCAACGACATGGTGGGGCCTGCATTGGAACGTGGCGCAGTGTAGCCGGCCCCGGCGGCTGCCGGGGCTGGCGGTTGCTCACACTCCGCTGCTCAGAACCACATGCGCACGCCGGCCACCCAGCGCGTGTCGCGCGCGTGGTCACCGGCGTAATCGGCGGTGTCGCCAAACGTGCGTTCGTGGCTGATGCCGATGTACGGCGCAAAGCGGCGGTTGAACTCGTAGCGCAGGCGCAGGCCGGCTTCCACCTTGTTCAGGCCGCGGCCGATGCCGTACTCCGGTTCGTCCTTGGCCGCCACGGTGGCTTCCAGCAGCGGCTGCAGGATCAGGCGATTGGTCAGCAGCACGTCGTACTCGACTTCGGCCTTGGCCAGTACCTGGCCGCCGGAACCCATGTACAGCGTGGCCGAGCTTTCGAACTTGTAAGGGGCCAGGCCCTGGATGCCGAGCGCGGCCCAGGTGCGCGAATCGGCCGGCCGGAAGTCCTGGCGCACGCCCACCAGCACATCCCACCACGGCGACACGCTGCGGCCGTACAGCGCTTCCAGCGATGACGACTCGGTGCGGCCACGGCTGCGTTCGCCATCGGTGCGCAGCCACAGGCGGTTGATGTTGCCGCCAATCCAGCCGGTCGCTTCCCAGGCCTGGCCGGTGCTGCTCTTGCCGTCCCAGTGTTCGAGGCGGTCGATCAGCAGCAGGCTGTTGATCTCCGGCGCATGTTCCATCGCGCCATGTGCGATCGGCGGGAAGGCGGCGGCGCGGTCGGCGTCGGTCGGGACCGGGATCGGTTCGCGTGGCTCGGTGGGAGCGGGCGTGCCGTGGTCCATGCCAGCGCGATCCGCCGCACCCATGTCCATCTTCGAATGATCCATCTTCGAATGGTCCATGGTGGCGTGATCCATCTTCGAATGATCGACCTGCTCGGCTGGCGTTGTCGTGGCTTTCGCAGGCGCGTCCATCGCGGCCATGTCATGCCCGGCATGCGACTGCGCGAATACCGGCAGCGCAGCTGCCAGGCCCAGGGCCAGCAGGCTGGGGGAAAGCAGTGAGCGGCTCATTCTTCGATCCTCACTTCGCGCATCATGCCTGCTTCCATGTGGTACAGCAGGTGGCAGTGGTAGGCCCAGCGGCCGAGTGCGTCGGCGCGCACGCGATAGCTGCGGCGGGTGCCCGGCGGCATGTCGATGGTGTGCTTGCGCACCTGGAATTCGCCCTGCGCGTTTTCCAGGTCGCTCCACACCCCGTGCAGGTGGATCGGGTGCTGCATCATGGTGTCGTTGACCAGCACGATGCGCATGCGCTCGCCGTAGTTCAGCCGCAGCGGCTCGGCGCTGGCGAACGGAATGCCATCGAACGACCAGGAGAACTTCTCCATGTGGCCGGTCAGGTGCAGCTCGATCTCGCGGCCCGGTTCACGCCCATCCGGGTCCTCGAACAGGCTGTGCATCGCGCCGTAGGTCAGCACCTGGCGGCCGTTGTCGCGCAGGCCGATGCCCGGGTCGTCCAGTTTGGGTTCAGTGGCTGAGCTCTGCATGTCCACCAGCGGGTTGTTGCGCTCGCTGGCCGGGTGCTTCGGTGCCTTGCTGGCGGTATCGCTGCCACCGCCATGTGCGCCGTGGCCCATGCTGGCACCGCAGCCGCCTTCCATGCTTTTCATCGCGGCCATGCCGTGGCCAGCGTGGCCGCCCATGTCATGCCCTGCCATGCCGTGCCCCATGTCGGACATCGTCAGCAACGGGCGCGGATCACGCGCCGGAATCGGTGCCTGCAGGCCATGGCGCACCGCCAGCGTACCGGCGGCAAAGCCAGTGCGGCCCATGTCCTGGCAGAAAAGGGTGAACGCATCCTGGCCAGTGGGCTCCACCAGCACGTCGTAGGTCTCGGCCGGTGCGATGCGGAACTCGTCGATGCTGACCGGATGGATGTACTGGCCGTCGGCGGCGACCACGGTCATCTTCAGGCCGGGGATGCGCACGTCGAAGTAGGTCATCGAGGCGCCGTTGATGAAGCGCAGCAGCACCTTCTCGCCGCTGCGGAACAGCCCGGTCCAGTTGCCGGCCGGCGCGGTACCGTTCATCAGGTAGGTGTAGGTGTGCGCGTTGATGTCGGAGATGTCGGTCGGGGTCATCCGCATCCGCCCCCACATGCCACGGTCGGACAGCGCGGCCGACCAGCCATCGCGCTTCACGTCGCGCAGGAAGTCCGGCAGCGTGCGCTTGTAGTAGTTGTCGTGCTCGGCGAGCTTCTTCATGCGCCGGAACAACGCACCCGGGTCCATGTCGGTCCAGTCCGACAGCATGATCACGTGCTCGCGGTCGTGGTGGTACGGCGCCGGCTCTGCCGGGTCGATGATCAGCGCGCCGTACAGGCCGGCCTGCTCCTGGAACATCGAGTGGCTGTGGTACCAGTAGGTGCCCGACTGCTTGAGGTCGAAGTGATAGTGGTAGGTCTCGCCGGGGCCGATGCCGTTGAAGCTCAGGCCGGGCACGCCGTCCATGTTGGCCGGCAGCAGGATGCCGTGCCAATGGATCGAGGTCGGGTGGCGCTGCAGCGTGTTGCGCACGAACAGGTCCACGCTCTGGCCTTCGCGCCAGCGCAGGATCGGTGCCGGCAGTGAGCCGTTGACGGTGATCGCCGGGCGGGTGCGGCCGGTGAAGTTGGCCAGCGATTCGCCGATGGACAGCTCGACGCGGGTGTCGCTGAGCACGGCGGGGGCGCCGGCCAGGCGCGGCGTGGACGTGGCAGCGGCGAGCGCGCGCTGCGGCACGCCGACGGCGGCGATGCCGGCGACGACGCCACCGGCGGCCAGGCCCTGCACGAACAGGCGGCGCGACGGCATGGGCACAGCGCCCGGACCGGGGGGAATGCGGGTATTCATGGTGGTGACTCCAGACACGGATAGATGCCGGCAAACAGCCGGCTCTGGTGCGCAGCGCGCACGGTACGCGTGGAATCAGCCGATGGGAGGGCGCGAGATCGGCGGCAGTGGCGGCGCCGGGCGGCCATTGGCCGGCGTCCGTTGCGGGGCCAGCGACAATGCCGGGCCGGCCAGGTACGGCAGGGGTTGCACCACCAGCAACGGGTGCTGCGCGCAGCTGCGCACGCAGTCCTTGATCTGGCAATGGGCGTCGTGGGCGGGGGCCTTGGCCCGCGGAGCCTGTTCGGCCTGCATGCCGGCGTGGTGGTGGCAGTCGGCCTCGCGGTCCTCGGCGGCGGCCACGGCATGGCCCATCCGGCCCATCTCCTCGTGACCACTGGCCATGGCCGCGTTCAGCCCGTTGAGCAACAGGCTGAGCATGAGCACGACACGGAGCAGGGTCGAGGCCAAAGACATGGGCGTCAATTTAGCGGCAAGTGGGCGCAGATGCACTTCCAGCTGAACAGCCGGTTCAAGGTTGGGGCTGCACCAGGGTGGGCATCGCCACGTTGGCCCGGCGCTACCCTTCCTCGCGCACGATCTCCACCAGGCGCGGGCCGTAGCGGCTGAGCTTGGTGCCGCCGATGCCGCCGACCCGGGCCAGTTCGTCCAGGCTTGTCGGACGCTGCTCGGCGATGTTGCGCAGGGTGCTGTCGTGGAAGATCACGAAGGCCGGCACGTTCTGTTCACGCGCCAGTTCGGCGCGCAGGCCGCGCAGGGCGTTGAACAGGGCCAGGTCCTGCGGCAGCACCGACAGCCCGGTGCGCTGTGCGCTGCGTTCGCGGCCGCTGCTGGTGCCGGCGGCATCGCGGCGCATGCTGATCTGGCGGCGGCCAGTCAGCACGGCGCGGCTGGCATCGGTCAGGCGCAGGCCGCCGTGGCCCTCGCTGTCCACTTCCAGCAGGCTGGCGGCCACCAGCTGGCGGAACACGCTGCGCCAGGTGCGCGCATCCAGGTCGCGGCCGATGGCATAGGTGCTCAGCTTGTCGTGGCCCTGCTGCTTGACCTTCTCGTTCTCGCTGCCGCGCAGGATGTCGATCAGGTGGCCGACGCCAAAGCGCTGGCCACTGCGGTAGACGCAGCTCAATGCCTTCTGCGCGGGGACGGTGGCGTCCCAGGCGGCCGGCGGGGTCAGGCAGTTGTCGCAGTTGCCGCAGGGCTGCGGATAGGTCTCGCCGAAACCGGCCAGCAGCACCTGGCGGCGGCACTGCATGGATTCGCAGTAGCCCAGCAGGTGGTCGAGCTTGGAACGCTCCAGCTGCTTGCGCTCCTCGCTCGCTTCGGACTGCTCGATCATCTGCTTGAGCAGCACCACGTCGCCCAGGCCATAGCACAGCCAGGCCTCGGCGGCCTCGCCATCGCGGCCGGCGCGGCCGGTTTCCTGGTAATAGCCTTCCATCGACTTGGGCAGGTCGGTATGCGCTACAAAGCGCACGTCCGGCTTGTCGATGCCCATGCCGAAAGCGATGGTGGCGCACATCACGATGCCGTCTTCGCGCAGGAAGCGGCGCTGGTTGTTGGCACGCACCTCCGGCGGCAGGCCGGCGTGGTAGGGCAGCGCATTGAAGCCTTGGCCGCAGAGGAATTCGGCGGTTTCCTCGACCTTGCGCCGCGACATGCAGTAGACGATGCCGGCTTCGCTGCGATGGCCGCGCAGGAAATCGGTCAGCTGCTTGCGGGCGTTGTCCTTCTGCACAACGGTGTAGCGGATGTTGGGGCGGTCGAAGGAGCTGACGAAGTGGCGGGCTTCGGCCAGGTCCAGGCGCTCGGCGATCTCGCGCTGGGTGGGCGGGTCGGCAGTGGCGGTCAGCGCGATGCGCGGAATGTCCGGCCAGCGCTCGTGCAGGACGGTGAGCTGGCGGTATTCCGGGCGGAAGTCGTGGCCCCACTGCGACACGCAGTGCGCTTCGTCGATGGCGAACAGGGCGATGTGGCTGCGCGACAGCAGCGACAGGAAGCGGCCGGTCAGCAGGCGCTCGGGCGCGACATAGAGCATGTCCAGTTCGCCGGCCAGCAGTTCGCGCTCGACGCGACCGGCGGTTTCGGCGTCCAGGGTCGAATTGAGGTACTCGGCGCGCACGCCCAGCTGGCGCAGCGCCTCGACCTGGTCCTGCATCAACGCGATCAGCGGCGAAATGACGATGCCGCAACCGTCACGCAGCAGGGCCGGCACCTGGTAGCACAGCGACTTGCCGCCGCCGGTGGGCATCAGCACCAGGGCATCGTGACCGGCAGCCACATGCTCCACGATGTCCTGCTGCGGACCACGGAAATCGTCGTAACCAAAGACGCGTTGGAGCAGGTCGTGCGCGGGACGGGAAGCCATCCGGGTAGTTTACCTCCCGGAGGCGGCGGCAGGGCTGCGCCCTGGGAACGCGCCATCGCATGCGCGCTGCCGCTCCCACGCTTCGCTGCGCGAAACGCGGGCCCCACTTACCAGCTCCCAGACCCCCGCCGCTTCGCGGCCGCCCCCTGACTCAGGGGGCTCTCCCCCAGACTTGGCCCGGTGGCCAGTAGATCCACGCCATGCGTGGATGAAACTTCCTGGAAACAGTGGATCAATCGATGGAGCGGAGACGTTGGATTACTTCGCGGTCCTGCGGCGCACCCAATACCCCACCCCCAGCAGCACGAACCACGCCGGGCTGGCGATCAACGCCTGGCGGGTATCGCCCTGCAGGCTCAGCAGCACCAGCACGCCGGCGAAGAACACCAGGCAGGCCCAGCACATGGCCACGCCGCCGGGCATCTTGAAGATCGAGGCGGCGTGGCGCTCCGGATAACGGCGGCGGTAGACCATGTAGGCCACCAGGATCAGCGACCAGACGAAGATGAACAGCACCGTCGCCAGCGTCGTCACCAGGGTGAAGGCGGTCACCAGGTTGGGAATCAGGTAGATCAGCAGGGTGCCGCCCAGCAGGCACAGGCACGAGAACAGCAGGCCGCGCGCCGGCACCGCTGCGCGCGACAGCCGCGACAGCCCGCGCGGTGCGTGGCCCTCTTCGGCCAGGCCGTACAGCATGCGGCTGGTGGAGAAGATGCCGCTGTTGGCAGAGGACGTGGCCGAGGTCAGCACCACGAAGTTGATCAGGCTGGCCGCAGCGGGAATGCCGGCCAGCACGAACAGCTGCACGAACGGGCTCTTGTCCGGCACCACCTGGCGCCACGGCGTGACCGCCATGATCGCGATCAGCGCCAGCACGTAGAAGATGATGATGCGCACCGGAATCGAGTTGATCGCCTTGGGCAGGTTGCGCTCGGGGTCGGCCGTCTCGGCGGCGGTGGTGCCCACCAGTTCTATGCCGACGAAGGCGAACACCGCAATCTGGAAACCGGCAAAGAAGCCGACCAGCCCCATCGGGAACATGCCGCCGTCATTCCACAGGTTCGACAGCGCAGCGGTGTGGCCGCTGGGCGAGGTGAAGCCCCACGCGACCAGGCCGGCGCCGGTGATGATCAGCGCGCAGATCGCCACGATCTTGATCAGCGCGAACCAGAATTCCATTTCGCCGAACAGCTTCACCGTCACCAGGTTCAGTGCCAGCAACAGCAGCACGCAGGCCAGTGCCGGTATCCATGCATCCAGCCCGGGGAACCAGAACTGCGCATAGGCGGCGATCGCGATCACATCGGCGATGGCGGTGACGATCCAGCAGAACCAGTACGTCCATCCGCAGAAAAAGCCGGCCCAGGGGCCCAGCAGATCGGTGGAGAAATCGATGAAGGATTTGTACTGCAGGTTGGACAGCAGCAGCTCGCCCATCGCGCGCATGACGAAGAACAGCATCGCGCCGATGATCAGGTAGACGAAGACGATGGACGGGCCGGCCAGGCTGATGGTCTTGCCCGAGCCCATGAACAGGCCGGTACCGATGGCACCGCCGATGGCGATCAGTTGCAGGTGGCGGTTGGACAGGCTGCGGCGCAGGTGCTCGGGGGGCGTTGCGGGCTCGGTCATGGGCGCGGAAAGGGGCGGGCGAAGCCTCCGACGGTAGTCCTCTGCGGGCAGGAGCGCCAGCACCGGACGAGCTGATTCCGTCAATCTTGGCCGCTTTCATCACAATGTGACGAAATACCGGATTGCGCCCATTCCGCCCGGCCCGGCGCCATGCTCAGATAGCCGCATCTGCCCAAGGACCGGCCCGCCCATGCCCTCTGCCCTGCCCCTCCCGCTGGAGCTCCGGCCATGAGCCGGCTGCGCGTCATCATCGGCGGCACCGCGCTGGCACTGCTGGCCGCCGCCGTACCGATCGCGGTGATGGCCTACGCCACCTGGGACCGCGCGGTCACGGTCGAACAGCAGCGGCTGCACGACATCGCGCTGCGCACCCTGCGCCGCTCTGATCTGTCCTACCACGAGGCGCTGGCCGCGCTGAAGTCGGCCGAAGCCGGTACCGCCTCCGGCTGCGACGAGGAACACATCCGGCGCATGCAGACGCTGGTGATGACCACGCCGTCGGCGGACCAGATGGGCTACTTCGAAGGGGGCAAGCTGCGCTGCACCTCCTGGGGGCCATTTCGCTCGGACGTGAACCAGCCCAGGGCCGACCATGTCACCAGCGACGGTGCCGGCATTGCGGTGGACGTGCGCCCCGAAGCCAGCGGCCGTCGCCAGGTACTGTCGATCCTGTATGGCTCCTACGACGTACTGGTCGATCCACGCCGCTTCGTCGATGTCATCGTCGATCCGAATGTGCGCCTGGCGCTGGCCAGCCCGGATGGGCGTCTGCTGGCCAAGCAGGACGGCATGGACCCGGTCCTGCTGCAGAACCTGCTGCGCAATCCCGGCGAGGGGCTGGACCAGAACACGCTGTATGCCACCGCGCGCAACGAGGAATGGCTGGCGATCGCCACCACGCCACGCACCGCGCTGGCCGCCACCTTCCGCCAGCAGGCCTGGCTGTTCGTGCCGCTGGGGCTGCTGCTGGCAGCTGCGGGGGCCGGCCTGGTGATCTGGCTCTCCCGGCGCCGGCTGTCGCTGCGCGGCGAGCTGGCCACCGCCATCCGCCGCCGCGAGCTGTACCTGCATTACCAGCCGATCATCGAGCTGGATACCGGCATCTGCGTCGGCGCCGAAGCGTTGATCCGCTGGCAGCGCCCGGACGGAACCCAGGTGCGGCCGGACCTGTTCATTCCGCTGGCCGAAGAGGCCGGCATGATCGCCGACATTACCGACCTGGTGATCGAGAACGTGGTGCGCGACATGCGCGAGCTGCTGGTGGCCGACCGCAGCGCGCACATCGCGATCAACCTCGCCGCCGAGGACATCAGCAGTGGGCGTGCATTGAAGATGATCACCCGGCACATGGCCGGCAGCGGCATCCTGCCGCAGCAGATCTGGATGGAGGCCACCGAGCGAGGCTTCCTCGACCTGGACCGCGCCCGCACCATGCTGGCGCAGGCGCGCCGCGCCGGCCACAGCGTGGCCATCGATGATTTCGGCGTAGGCTTCTCCAGCCTGCAGTACCTGGAGCAGCTGCCACTGGATGCGCTGAAGATCGACAAGTCGTTCATCGATGCCATCGGCACCGAAAGCGCGACCAGCCCGGTCACGCCGCACATCATCGACATGGCCAAGGAACTGGGCCTGTGGGTGGTGGCCGAAGGCGTGGAAACCGAAGCGCAGCTGGCCTACCTGCACAGCCGCCACGTCGAGTTCGGGCAGGGCTGGCTGTTCTCGCGGCCGCTGCCGCGCGACGAGTTCGTGGCGTTCCACAACAAGCGCCAGCAGCGCTACGGCGCGGCGCGCGAGCACATGCAGAATCCGCGCAGCGTGCCGATCGAGCGTGAGGGCGTGGAGTAGGACGGCGAACGGCGGGGCCCCTCGTGGTGGGTCGAGCCCGGTGGATCCATCAGTTGGGGCCGGGTGGATGGGTCGCGCAGGGGGCGCTGCAAGTACGTCCATGTAAGCTCGGTCGCCGCATCCATGCGGCTCACGCCCCTGCGCAACCCACCCATCCGGCCACGGACAGATTGCGGCGGCATCCCACCACGGAATCAACAGAAAAATCAAAGGCAAACGCGGGTCGCTGCGCTCAGTAGATCCACGTCATGCGTGGATGGCGTGGACCCTGGTAGTGGGGGGGGCGCCCCCCCCCCCCCACCGCGCCCTCACCGATCGCCGTCTATTCCCACGCCTTCGGCCGCGCCAGCAACCACGCTGCCGTCACCACCAGCAACAGCAACGGCAACCATCCCAGCTGGCTTGCGCCGCGCGCCTGCAGCAGCACACCGCCTGCGATGCCACCGGCGGCAATGGCCAGGTTCCAGCCGGTCACCAGCATCGACTGCGCCAGATCCGCAGCGGCACCCGCGCGGCGTGCCAGCGCGGTCTGGAACAGGGTCGCCACCGAGCCGAAGGCCACGCCCCACAGGATCGTCGCCAGCAGCAGCGGGGTCGGCTGGCCTGGCCACAGCAGCAGCGCCAGCACCGGCAGGAGGAAGCCGACCACTGCCGCCCAGACCAGCGCGCGCAGATGACGGTCCACGCCCCAGCCGGCAATACCGATGCCGGCAATCGCCGCGATGCCGAACGCCAGCAACAGGCGATCCAGCCAGGCACCGGCACCGGCCTCCACCGCCAACGGCTCGATGTAGGTGTAGAGCACGTTGTGCGCCAGCACGTACAGCACCATCACCAGCAGCGCGCTGCGAACACCGGGCATGCGCCAGACCGTGCGCAGCGACATGCGCTGGCCGGCCGCCGCCGCTGGCAATGCAGGCAACGCCCAGCGCGCGTACGCCAGCAGTCCCACGCCCAGCAGGCTCATCAACGCGAACGCCCAGCGCCAGCCGATCTGCTGGCCCAGCAACGTGCCGGCGGGTACCCCCAGCGACAGCGCCAGCGGCGAACCCACCATCGCCACGGCAATCGCCCGGCCCTGCAGCGAAGGCACCACCATGCGCGCGGCATAACCGGCCACCAGCGACCACAGCAGGCCGCCACTTACCCCGGCCAGGAAGCGGGCCGCAAGGATCAGCGCGTAGCTGCTGCTCAACGCGGTCAGCGTATTGACCACCACGAACCCGGCAATCGCCGCCAGCAGCAGCGGACGCCGCGGCAGGCGCTGGGTCAGCGCGGTCATCGGCAGCGCGGCCATCACCGAGCCCAACGCATACACGCTCACCAGCTGGCCCACCGCCGCATCACTCACGCCCAGGCTGTCGCCCATCGGCCGCAGTACGCCGGCCGGCAGGGTCTCGGTCAGCAGGGTGATGAAGCCACCACCGGCCAGTGCCAGCAGGCCAGCCCAAGGCAGGCGTGTGGCTTCACCGGCCGGGCTGCTCGCATCGATGGCATGGCCGCTCATCGGGCGCCCTCCAGATCGGCATAGACCGCATTGCGCAGCGCATCGACGAAGGCGCCATCCATGCCCTCGTACAGGGTGTTGGTCAGCGCCACCACGCTCAGCCCATGCGCCGGGTCGACAAACCAGCTGTGGCCATAGGCGCCGCCCCAGCGCCAGGTGCCTTCGCACTGCGGCGTGCCGCTGGCAGTGGCATCGCGCAGCAGTGCAAAGCCCAGGCCGAAGCCCCAGCCGGCCGGTTCCGGCGGGCCCTGCTCGCCCACCTGCGGGGTCGCCATCTGCGCCGCCAACGTGGGCGGCAACAGGCCCGAAGCGCGCACATCGCGCAGCGCCTCCAGCACCGCCATCAGCTCATCGGCGGTGCCCACCAGACCGGCACCGGCAGAGGCGAAATGGCTGGCGTTGGTGGCGCGCGCAAGGCTGTACTCGATGCCGATCGTGCCCTCGAACGGCGCCACTCTTTCGCCCTCCTGCAGGCGATGCGGCTGTGGCATGTCGCTCACATAGGGCGTGGCCAGCCGCGCAGCATCGGCGGTGGCGAAGGCGGTATCGCGCAGGCCCAGCGGTACGGCCAGCAGCCGCGCGAACAGCGCCTGCAGGGTTTCACCGGTTGCGGCTTCGGCCACCGCACCGGCCACATCCACGCCCAGCGAGTACAGCCACTGGCTGCCGGGTGCGAACAGCAGCGGCGCCTGCGCGATGCGGCGCACGTTGTCGGCCAGGGACACCGGGCTGGCATCCATGCCATCGCTGACACCCGCCCGCGCATACGGGCCGTCCGCATCGGCCTCCAGGAAACGGTAGCCCAGCCCGCTGCTGTGGCTGAGCAGCTGGCGCAGGCTGATCGGCGGCGTGCTGCCATCGGCCAGCGCCGGACGGAAGTCCGGCAGCCAACGCTGCACCGGGGCATCGAGGTCGAGCACGCCCTCGGCCACCAGGCGCAGGATCACCGTGGTCAGCAGCGGCTTGCTGACCGAGGCCAGCCGGAACAACTGGTCGCGCTGCATCGGCGCGGCCGATTCGCGGTCCGCCAGGCCGCTGGCGCTGGCGTGGCGCAGCACCCCGTGCTGGCGCACCAGCACCACCGCGCCGACCAGGCGCAGGGGATGCACCTGCTGCAGCAACCGCTGCACCGACGGCAGCGTCGGTACGGGTTCAAGGGAAAGAGCGGCATTCATCGCGGTGATCCGTGGGGGAGAGGCCGCCACGTTAGGCAGCCCGCCGCCACGCAAAAAGCCGGTCGCCGCTCCGGGCATCATGGACCGTGCAGTCCGCAATCGGCATCATGGCCGGAACTGCAAGGCCGCAACCGCCCACGACCCGCCCCGCACCACAGTGTTGCGAGGGCGGCGCCGACCGCCGCCAGCGCGCCCCTCTACCCTGCTGCTTTCGTCGCCCGCACGCCCATGACCGTCCTGGACAACCTCGCCAACCTGCAGACCTTCGTGCACGCCGCCGACACCCGCAGCTTCGTCGAGACCGGGCGCCTGCAGGGCATCTCCGCCTCGGCCGCCGGCAAGTGCGTTGCACGGCTGGAGCACGCACTGGGCGTGCGGCTGTTCCATCGCAGTACGCGCAGCATCACCCTCACCGCCGAGGGCCAGCTGTTCCTGGCGCGCTGCCGGCGCATCCTCGACGAGCGCGATGCCGCGCGCACCGAACTGGCGCAACCACACGCCACGCCGCGCGGCACGCTGCGCATCGGCCTGCCGCTGGTGGGTGACCTGACCCTGCCGCTGATGGCCGAGTTCATGGCCGCCTATCCGGACATCCGCCTCGATCTCGATTTCAGCGATCGGCTGGTCGATGTCATCGAGGAAGGTTTCGATGCCGTGCTGCGGGTCGGCGAGCCCAGCGACTCGCGCATGAACGCGCGGCGCTTGGGCGTGTTTCCGCGCCGCATCGTCGCCTCGCCCGCCTACCTGCAGCAGCGCGGTGTTCCGCGCACGCCGGCCGAGCTGATGCAGCACACGCTGCTGCACTACCGCTTCCCCAGCACCGGCAAGCTGGAGCTGTGGCCGATCCACTGGCCCGAAGATGAAATCCCGCAGGAACTGCCGGTACACATGGTGGCCAACACCATCGAAGCACGCGTGGCGCTGGCGCTGCGCCACGTGGGCCTGGCGTTCGTGCCGGTGCACTCGGTACGCGATGCGCTGGCCGACGGCCGGCTGGTCACCGTGCTGGACGAACACGTGCATTCCTGCGGCATCTTCCACCTGCTGTGGCCCTCCGGCCGCCACGTGCTGCCGAAGCTGCGGGTGTTCATCGATTTCGTCAGCGCACGCCTGGAAACCGTGCCGTAGGCGCGATCAATCCCGGCCATTCAGCCAGCCCCGCTATACTGTCCCCTCATTCCTCCCAGAGGCTCGCGACCAATGCGCCATTGATGCCGCCGTCTTCCCATCAGACGGCCTGACTCTTCCCGCCCCTGCGCGCAGGGGAGAACCCGGCATCCATGGAGGTCGCATGACCCCGCATTCCCTCACGCTCGATCGCGTGTCGTATCGATTGGCCGACGGCCGTCCGCTGTTTTCCGATCTGTCGTTTTCCTTTGAACCGGTCGCCACCGGCCTGGTCGGTGCCAATGGCACCGGCAAGAGCGTGCTCGCCCGCCTGCTGGCCGGCCACCTGTCAGCAGACAGCGGCCAGGTGCGCCGCAGCGGCCGCGTGTTCCTGTTGCCGACACCCGGCTATCCACCCTCTGGCACCGTTGGCGCGCTGGCCGGTGTCGGCGAAGCACTGGCCGCGCTCGCGCGCATCGAAGCCGGCAGCGTGGACGAGGCCGACTTCACCCGCGTCGGTGACCGCTGGGACCTGCGCGAACGCCTGCAGCAGCAATGGCAGGCAGTAGGCCTGCCCGACGACCTCGAGCCCGCCCAACCCGCCGCGCGCCTCAGTGGTGGCCAGGCGATGCAGGTCGCGCTGTCCGGGGCCTGGGCCAGCGGTGCCGACTGGTTGATCCTCGACGAGCCCAGCAACCACCTCGACACACGCCATCGCCAGCAGCTGTACCACCAGTTGCAGCAGTGGCGTGGCGGACTGCTGGCAATCAGCCACGACCGTGAGCTGCTGGAACAGATGCAGCAGATCGTCGAACTCGATGCGCGTGGGCTGCACCGCTATGGCGGGCCGTGGCAGCACTACGCCGACGCGCGTGCGGCTGAACGCGAGGCCGCCGCCGCCCAGCTCGACCATGCGCGCGCGCAGCACCGGCAGCAGCAACGCAGCGCGCGTGAACAGCACGAACGCCAGCAACAGCGGCAGGCGCGTGGCAACCACGAGGCGAAGCAGGCCAACCAGGCACCGATCCTGCTCGGCCGGCAGAAGCAGCGCGCCGAGGCCAGCCACGGCCGCGCGCAGCAGGTGCAGGCCGATCGCCTGCAGGCCAGTGCCGATCAATTGCGCGCGGCGGCCTCAGCGGTTCATGCCACGCCGGAACTGGCGCTGTTTGCCGGTGAAGGCGAACGCGGCAGCGCGCGCCTGCTGCAGGCGCAATCGCTGGTGTTGCCGCATGGCTGCAGTGCCCCGTTGCAGCTGGAGATCCGTCGCGGGCAGCGCATCGCGGTGGTCGGTGACAATGGCAGCGGCAAGTCCACGCTGCTGCGCGTGCTGGCCGGACAGCTGCCGGCACGCGCGGGCACCGTGCAACGTCATGCGCCGCTTGCCCTGCTGGACCAGCAGCTGCTGGGATTGTCCGGCGAGCGCAGCATCCTCGATACCGTGCAGGCCGCCAACCCGGCGGCCGATCCCGCTGAACTGCGCACGCGCCTGGCCCTGCTCGGGCTGGATGCACAGCGCATCCTTCGCCCCTCCGGCAGCCTCAGTGATGGCGAACGGGTAAAGGGTGCGCTGGCCAGCGTGCTGTATGCCGATCCGGCACCCCAGCTGTTGCTGCTGGACGAGCCCGGCAACGCGCTGGACCTGGGCGCGCTGCAGGCGCTGGAAGAGCTGCTGGTGGCCTGGCCCGGTGCCCTGATGATGGTCAGCCATGACCGGCACCTGCTGCAGGCCTTGCGGCCCACGCAGGTGCTGCAGGTGACCACCGACGGCTGGCACTGGCGCGATCATCTGTAGATCCACGCATGGCGTATCGATCCGCGGTAGTGCCGGCCGCTGGCCGGCACATCACGAACCGTCAATGAGCACTCATCGCTTCCACACCGGGAAGGCTTGCGGCAGCTGTTGCCACAGCAGCGGACCGGCGCGCAGCTCCTGATCGTTCAGCAGGCACGCGTCCAGTTCCGCACGCACGGCGCGCTCAT
Source organism: Stenotrophomonas sp. Sm6012 (assembly GCF_030985895.1). Taxonomy (NCBI): domain Bacteria; kingdom Pseudomonadati; phylum Pseudomonadota; class Gammaproteobacteria; order Lysobacterales; family Lysobacteraceae; genus Stenotrophomonas; species Stenotrophomonas sp. Sm6012. The sequence continues at coordinate 49,056 of NZ_JAPTFX010000013.1, forward strand.
CCATGTGCACACCGATCACCACCAGCTCCTGGCGGCGGTCGCCCCACAGCGGGTGCCACAGGCGCTGCATCGCCGAGTGCGCGGCCCTGTCCGGGAATTCCTCAAGGCCCGGCAGCGGCGCGCTCCAGCACTCGGCCTGCTGCCGCGCCCAGCCGAGGTCACTGTAGGGCAGCGGCGTCGGTGGCAGCAGCGGCGTGGTGTCTTCCTGCCCGGCGCGCACGCGCTCGCGCGCGGCGTACCAGAAACCCGCCGCCTGCGTGCGCGTTGCCGCACCCACGGTGTTCAACTCACCCACCCAGTCCATGCGGTTGGCCAGCCAGAACCAGCCCTTGCTGCGGATCACGCCCGGCATGCCCGACTGCAGCGCGCGTGCAAACCGCGCGGGATGGAACGGGCGCCGCGAACGGTAGACGAAACTGGCGATGCCGTACTCCTCGGTTTCCGGCGTGTGCTCGCCGCGCAGCTCCTTCACCCAGCCCGGTGCACGTTGCGCACGCTCCATGTCGAAGCGACCGGTGTCCAGCAGCTCGCTCAGCGGCACATCACCGAAGCTGGACAACAACAGCTTGGCATCGCGGTTCAGCCCGCGCAGCACCGCCAGGGTGTCCTGCAGTACTTCGTCGTCCACCTGGTCAACCTTGCTGACCACGATCACATCGGCGAATTCCACCTGCTCGCACAGCAGGTCGACCACGCCGCGGTCATCCTCCGGCCCGGCCTGCTGGCCGCGCTCGGCCAGGCGCAGGGTCGAGCCGAAGTCAGCCAGGAACGCGCTGCCATCGACCACCGTCACCATCGTGTCCAACCGCGCGATGTCGCTCAGGCTGAAGCCGTGCTCGTCGCGCACCGCGAAGGTGGCGGCCACCGGCATCGGCTCGCCGATGCCCGTTGATTCGATCAGCAGGTAGTCGTAGCGGCCGGCATCGGCCAGGCGCCGCACTTCCTGCAGCAGGTCATCGCGCAGCGTGCAGCAGATGCAGCCGTTGCTGAATTCCACCAGCGTCTCTTCGGTGCGGCGCAGTTCGGCGCCACCCTCGCGCACCAGCTGCGCATCGATGTTGACCTCGCTCATGTCGTTGACGATGACCGCCACGCGCAGGCCCTCGCGGTTGCGCAGGATCTGGTTGAGCAGGGTGGTCTTGCCGGCCCCGAGGAAGCCGGACAGCACGGTGACCGGAAGGCGACGGTCGGCGCGGGAAACAGTGTTCATGTCGGAGCGGGTTGGCTGCGGAACGGAAATGTTACTGTATAACACTTGTCAAGCAAGGAACCTCCCCCGATGAAGTCGCCCTCCGCTGCCCTGCTGGATGCCGGCGCGGTCGCCCTGTCCAGCTTGTGCCTGCTGCACTGCCTGGCACTGCCCCTGCTCGCGGCCGCGCTGCCGCTGTTCGGCGCCTGGGCCGAAGCAGAATGGGTGCACCTGCTGTTCGTGGCCATCGCCCTGCCGCTGACCGGCTATGCGCTGTGGCGGGCGGAGCGCCGTCGGCCGCTGCCGCTGCTGGCCTGGGCCACCGCTGGCATGGGGCTGGGCCTGCTGCTGGCCGGTGCGCTGGCGCTGCCCTCGCACAGCTGGGAGACACCCCTGACCGTCACCGGCAGCCTGCTGCTGGCCGCAACGCATCTGTGGAACGCGCGGCACCGGCACGGGTAGTACCGGCCGCTGGCCGGCATCCCCATGTACCCCGGACACACCCGGTAGTGCCGGCCGCTGGCCGGCATCCCCATGAACACCGGATATACCCGGTAGTGCCGGCCGCTGGCCGGCAATCGCACGAACCCCGCCACCACCTGACGTTGCCGGCC
>NZ_JAPTFX010000140.1:0-12308 GCF_030985895.1 Stenotrophomonas sp. Sm6012
CACCCGGCCAACCCCCAGAAACCCGCTCTACGCGACCCACCGCAGCCACGAGGGGGCTCCGCCGATGGCCGCCGACCGCGCGCAGCGCCGCTCTCCACCCAAATCCCCGAACCATGCGCTTGCTCACGGATTGACCACACGATTGATGACAACGTTGTCCCTACCTGGTGCCGGACTCTCTCCCCGGCCTCCCAGGTACCTCCGTCCGCCCCCTCCGTCGCCTTCCCGGGCGACGCCCGGACCTGCGTCACGCGCGGCGCCATCGGGGCCCGCGCGCCCTTTGATCGGAGACTTACCCATGTACGACCCGATTGTGCGCAGTGCCGAACGTTCGACCCGTAGCTGTCGTCCCCGCCGCCTGGCCTGGCTGCTTGCCCTGGCCGCCGGCAGCGTCGCCCTGCCCGGCCTGGCGCAGGCCGCCAGCTGTGCCGGGGTGGCCCAGTGGGACCAGGCCAAGATCTACCGGGCCGGCGATACCCTGCAGAAAGGAGGCGTCCTCTATCGGGCGAACCAGGACATCTGGAACGCGCCGCCGGACCATCCGGCCGGTGCGCCCTACTACACCAACCTGGGTGCCTGCGATGGCAGTGGCAGCAACCAGCCGCCGGTGGTCAGCCTGACCTCGCCGGCCAACGGTGCCACCTTCAGCGCCGGCAGCACGGTGAACGTGACCGCCAACGCCAGCGATCCGGACGGCAGCGTCGCCAAGGTCGAGTTCTTCCGCGACGGCAGCTCGCTGGGCATCGCCACCAACGCGCCGTATGCAGCCAGCTGGGCCAATGCCAGCGCCGGCAGCCACACGCTGCGTGCGGTGGCCACCGACAACAACAACGCCACCACCAGCACGCCGACCATCACCATCACCGTCAACGCCGCCGGTGGCGATACCACCGCGCCGAGCGTGCCGGGCGGGCTGGCCGTGGGTACGCGTACCGCCAGCAGCATCGCGCTCAGCTGGAGCCCGTCCACCGACAACACCGGTGGCAGCGGCGTGGCCGGTTATGACGTGTACCGCAACGGCAGCCTGGTCGGTTCGCCGTCCAGTGCCAGCTATGTCGACGGCGGGCTGACCGCATCGACCACCTACCGCTACCGCGTGCGCGCCCGCGACAACGCCGGCAATGCGTCGGCACAGGGTACCGAGATCAGCGCCACCACGCTGGCCGGCGACGGCGGCACCACCGGCAAGCGGGTCATCGGTTACTTCACCCAGTGGGGCATCTATGGACGCAACTACCGGGTCAAGAACATCGACAGCAGTGGTTCGGCCGCGCGCCTGACCCACATCAACTACGCATTCGGCAACGTGCGCAACAACCGCTGCGAAGTGGGCATCACCCAGCCGTCGGATCCGAACAGCGGTGCCGGTGGCGATGCCTTTGCCGATTACACCAAGGCATTCAGTGCCGCCGAGAGTGTCAGCGGCAGCGCCGATACCTGGGACCAGCCGCTGCGCGGCAACTGGAACCAGCTCAAGCAGCTCAAGGCCAAGTACCCGGGCATGAAGGTGCTGATCTCGCTGGGTGGCTGGACCTGGTCGCGTGGCTTCTCCAGCGCGGCCCGCCCGGAAAACCGCCAGGCCTTCGTCGCCTCGTGCATCGACGCCTACATCAAGGGCAATCTGCCGGTGACCGACGGTGCCGGTGGCGCCGGTGCCGCACTGGGCGTGTTCGACGGCATCGACATCGACTGGGAATACCCGGTGGCCTGCGGCATCGAATGCGGCAAGCCGGAGGACAACGCCAACTTCACCGCGCTGATGGCCGAGTTCCGCCGCCAGCTCGATGCAGTGCGTCCGGGCCTGTTGCTGACGGTGGCGGTGGGTGCGGGCATCGACAAGATCCGCGTCACCGATCCGGCCGCGTACCATCCGTACCTGGACTACATCAACGTGATGACCTACGACTTCCACGGTGCGTGGGATGCGAAGACCAATCACCAGTCGGCGCTGTTCGATTCGCCGAATGATCCGTCCACCGGCGACCAGAAGCTGTACAACAGCAACGATGCCATCGAGGCGTTCATCAGCCGTGGCGTGCCGGCCGCCAAGCTCAACCTGGGCATCGGCTACTACGGGCGTGGCTGGACCGGCGTGGCCAACGCCAACAACGGCCTGTACCAGACCGCAACCGGCGCTGCGCCGGGCACGTATGAAGCCGGCATCGAAGACTGGAAGGTGCTGAAGAACCTGGCATGGCCGGGCTACACCGACAGCACCGCCGGTGCCACCTGGATCTACAACGGCAGCACGCTGTGGAGCTTCGACACCCCGGCCAACATCACCCGCAAGATGGGTTACGTGAAGACCCAGGGCCTGGGCGGCGCGTTCGTCTGGGAGTTCAGTGGTGACGATGCACAGGGCACGCTGACCAAGGCGGTCAGTGATGGCCTGAAGTAAGAAAAAAGCCGGGGGTGCATTGTGCGCCCCCGGCCTCTGATCTGTAGCGCCGGGCCATGCACGGCTGTCACATGTGGAACCGCAGTCGAGCATGGCTCGACGCTACAGTTCCGCGTCAGCGCTTGGCCGACAGCTTTTCCAGCGCTGCGCGCAGCTGCGCCGGCGGCAGGTAGCCGCCCAGCTGGGTACCATCCGGCGCGAAGATGGCCGGCGTACCGTTCACGCCCAGCTGCTGGCCCAGGGCGTACTGCATGGCCACCGGGTTGGTGCAGTTCTTGGCTGGCACGCTGCCGCCGCGCTTGGCATTGGTCAGCGCCTGGCGACGGTCGGCCGCACACCAGACCGAGATCATGTCGGTGTAGTCCTTGCTGCCCAGGCCCATGCGCGGGAACGCCAGGTACTCGACGCTGATGCCGTTGCGGTTCAGTTCGGCAATGTCCTGGTGCAGCTTGCGGCAGTAGCCGCATTCGATATCGGTGAACACGCTGATGGTGTACTTGGCGTTCGGCGCGGCGAACACGATGCGGTCACCGTGGTTGGCCTTGGCCAGCAGGTCGCGACGGTAGCCCAGCAGGCCTTCACTGTTGGCCGGGCCCTTGGCACGGGTGTCGTAGGGCTGCGACTGGAACAGGTAGCGGCCATCATCGGACACGTACAGCAGCTGGCCGGAAACGACGACCTCGCGGAAACCGGGGAACGGCGCGGCGCCGATGTAGTCCACCTGGAAGCCGGGATTGAGCGCGGTCAACGCCGCACGCACGGCCTGGTCGGCCGACGCGTTGCTGGCCGGGCTGGCCTTGGCCGCAGCAGCGGCGGGTGCAGGCGCCTTGGCGGCCGGCGGGGCCGGCTGTGCGCAGGCGGTCAGGCTGAGCGCACCGAGCACGGCGGCGATGGCAAATCGAAGCATGGAGCGGTCCGCGGCAGAAGAAGACCCCGGATTCTGACACAGCCGCCCGCAGCGGGCCGCGATGCCGCGCACGCCCCAGGGACGGGATTCAGGCCCCTGCTCAGCCGCGCGGGTGATGGCGGGCGTGCAGCTTCTGCAGGTGTTCGCGGGCCACCAGGGTGTAGATCTGGGTGGTCGACAGCGAACTGTGGCCCAGCAGCATCTGCAGCGCGCGCAGGTCGGCGCCGCGATTGAGCAGATGGGTGGCGAAGCTGTGGCGCAGGCCGTGCGGGCTGATCCGCGCCGGGTCGATGCCGGCCACCTGCGCGTGACGCTTGACCAGGTGCCAGAAGGCCTGGCGGGTCAGCGCATGCAACGTCGGCTCGACGAACAATGGCGTTTGCCCATCCGCCAGGGCCTGCACCCTGCCCTTGCCGACCAGCTGTGGCCGCGACTGCTGCAGGTAGCGCTCCAGCCAATGCTGGGATTCCTCACCCAGCGGCACCAGCCGTTCCTTGCTGCCCTTGCCGGTGACCCGTATCACGCCCTGGCGCAGGTTGACCGCGGTGGCGGGCAGCAACACCAGTTCGCTCACGCGCAGGCCGGCGGCATACATCAGTTCAAGCATGGCGCGATCGCGCAGGCCCAGCGGGCTGTCGATGTCCGGCGCCGCCAGCAATGCATCGATCTGGCTTTCGGCCAGCGCCTTGGGCAACAAGCGTGGCAGCTTCGGGGGGTCCAGCAACGCGCTGGGGTCTTCACTACGTTCGCCACGACGCACGCCATCGGCGAAGAACGCCCGCAGCGCCGACAGCAGGCGCGCATTGCTGCGCGGCGACCAGCCATGGCGGGTGCGCCAGGCCAGGTAGTCGAACAGCCCGGGACGCTCGATGCCGGCCAGGCCACCGTCACGCCCATCCATCCAGCGCGCCAGCCCTTCCAGATCGCGCCGGTAGCTGTCGAGGGTGGCGCCGGCCAGGCCATTCTCGGCCCAGATCGCATCGAGGAAGCGCTGGATGCGCACACTGTCGTCCGCGCGCAGTTCGGGCAGCTGCTGGACCAGCTGGCGGCGTTCGGCAGGAGTGGAAACAAGAGCCATGGGTAAAGGATACGAGGGCGCCAGCGGATGCGGCCAGCATTGCGTATGCTCGGCGCATGTCCCGCCCTGCCACCGACACGGCCCCTGCGGCCGCTACTGGAATGCCGCGCCCGCGTGCCCTGCTGGTCTGGCGCATGCTGGCCATGGTCTACGACGCACTGCCGGTGCTGGCACTGTGGATGCTGGCCGGCACGCTGTTCACCCTGGCCTACACCCTCAGCGGCCACGCGCAGCGCGAGAACATCGCTCCGTTCAGTGCCTGGCAGTGGCTGCTGTGGGCGGTGTGCTGGGGTGTTACAGGTGGGTATGCAACGGCCAGCTGGCGCCGCGGCGGCCAGACGCTGGGCATGCGGCCATGGCGGTTGAAGCTCGAATCGAGCGATGGCACGCCGCTGCGGCGCGCGCAGCTGTGGCTGCGCTTCGCGGTGGGCACGCTGTCACTGCTGCTGGGCGGGCTGGGCTTCTGGTGGGTCTGGGTCGACCGCCAGCGCCTGACCTGGCACGACCGCGCCAGCGGCACCCGCCTGGTGCGGATGCCCAAGCGCTGACGCTGACCCGCGTTCTGTAGCGTCGAGCCATGCTCGACTCGCGCCACGCGCGGACCGCGGAAAACCGCCGGGCCGCGCCCGGCGCTGCAGCACTCAGCCCGACTTGCGCCGGAACAGCAAACCGGACACCGCCAGCATCACGATCGGCGGCAGCGCATAGGCAATGCGGTAGTCGAACTTCAGCGCGCCGGCCATGCGGCCGAAGAACAGCTGCAGCAGCCAGAACCCCAGCGCGAACAGGATGCCCAGGAACAGGCGCTTGCCCATGCCGCCGCTGCGCAGCGAACCGAACGCGAACGGCACCGCGGCCAGGCACAGCGCCAGCACGTTCAGCGGGTAGAACCAGCGGCTCCAGTAGATATCCTCGAAATCGCGGGCGTCCAGGCCGTTGCGCTCGCGGTATTCGATACTGGCCCGCAACTCGGCGATCCTCAGGTTGCGCGGCTTGGCGATACCCGCGGCCAGCGCGCCGGCATCCAGGCGGGAATTCCACGGCTCGCGTGCCACTTCCTGGCGCGTGGCCGAGCGCTCGCCGAACGTATCGCGGCGGACGCCGGTCATCACCCAGCCGTCGCGGTCATGTTCGGCAGTGGCGGCATGGGTGATCGAGGCGATCTGTCCGTCTTCGGCGATGCGGTACAGGCGCACGTCACGCAGGATCAGCCGTGTTCCCTTGTCGCCGACCAGCTGTTCCTCGCCGCCGGCAGCGCTGAGGAAGGTATCGCCCTCGCGCGCCCACAGGCCCGAGTAACGGGTCGTGGCAATGTCCCGGCCCCACTTGGCGCTCGCCTTCAGCGCATCGGCGCGGTCCTGGCCCCACGGTCCCAGCGTCTCGGCGCTGAACACCATCACGGCGGTCAGCAATGACAGCGCGATCGCCACCGACACGCTCAATCGCCTGCGCGACAGGCCCAGCGCGCGCAACGCGGTCAGTTCCGAGGTCGCGGCCAGCTGGCCCAATCCCATCAGCGCGCCGATCACCGCAGCCGTGGGGAACATCGTGTAGGCCCGGCGCGGCACGGTGTACAGCACCCAGGCCGCCGCGTGCCCCAGCGTATAGCCGTTCTTGCCGATGTCCTTGAACTCGCCGGAGAAGGCCATCACCACGTCCAGGCCCACCAGCACCGCCCAGGTCAGCAGCACCGTGGTGAACACCGTCCGGCCCAGGTACAGGTCGAAACGCATCGGGCGCAGCCTCATGCGCGGGCTCCCTTCGGTCGGCCCAGGCGGCCATCACGTGCATACATCCAGATCGACAGCGCCAGCAGTGGCAGGGTCAACCACCACAGGCCGATCGCGGGCGGTATCTTGCCGGTGGCGATCCAGCCACTGCCGATGAACATCAGGTTGGTCCCCACCATGTAGGCCATCAGGGCCAGCATCATCCGCCCGTAGCGCTGCTGGCGCGGCGAACTGCGGCCCAGCGGTACGGTCAGCAGGGCAAAGGCCAGTGCGATCAACGGTGGCGCCAGGCGCCGGTGCAGCTGTGCCTGCGCCTGCGGGCGCCCATCGCCGATCAGCTGCAGGGTCGGCATCAGTTCCGGATCATCCTCGGTACGGGTCTGCGCGCCATCAGGCAGGGCAACGTCGTTGCGGGCGAAGGTCGCCAGGCGGTAATCCAGCCCGCCTGCGGCCGGCCCTTCCACCTGGTGCCCATCGTCCAGCTCGAGGAAGCGCTGGCGGGCGCCTTCAAAGAACATCCGGCCACCTGCGGCGGACACCACCTCGATGCGGTCATCCTTCTGCCGCTGCATGAACACCTTGCCCAGCTGGGTGCCATCGGGCGAGATCGACGACAGGTAGACCACGCCGCCATTGGGCAGCGGGGTGAACCGGCCCGGCTCCAGGCCGGCCATCAGCACGCTGCGGTTGGCTTCGATGATCATCTGCTCGGCTACCCGGCCGGCCCACGGGCCCAGCCACAGCGAGCAGGCACCGACCAGCAGCACCACCGGCACCACCAGCATCAGCAGCGGCCGCAGCAGGCGCTTGGGGCCGACGCCGATGGCGGTGATCACCGCCATTTCCGAGTCGCGGTACAGGCGGGCGATGGCCAGCAGCAGGCCCAGCATCAGTGCCAGCGGGAGGATCAGCGGCAGGTAGGCGATGAACTGCAGGCCCAGCTGGGAGAACAGCAGCTTGGCTGGCAGGCGTCCGTCGGCGATGTTGCCGAGGATGTCCACCAGGACGCCGCCCACGCTGACCACGAGCAGGACGATCAGGGTGGCGAGGAAACTCTGGACGAAATCGCCCAGCAGGTATCGGTCGAGCTTCAACATGGGGCGGTGGTTTAAACTCTGGGGTTCGTTCGCGGTGCCGCCCAGTCTACTGTCTGGGCGTAAACGGTCCGCGATTGTACGGACTTGCCAATGGAATCTGCTCAATGGCCCTCGAATTCACCCTGAACCACGTTGCTCCGGCCGCCGCCACCGTTGATTGCCTGGTGGTCGGCGCGTATGCCGACCATACCCTGACTCCGGCCGCAAAGGCACTGGACGCCGCCAGCGGCGGTCGCCTGGCCGCCCTGGCCCAGCGCGGCGACCTGTCGGGAAAGACCGGCGCCACCACCCTGCTGCACGACCTGCCGGGGGTGTCGGCCCCGCGCGTGCTGGTGGTCGGCCTCGGTGAGGCCGCCCGTTTCGGCGTGCCCCAGTACCTGAAGGCCATCGGCGACGCCGTGCGCGCGCTGAAGGCCGGTGCCACCCGCAGTGCACTGTTCACCCTGTCCGAGGTGGCGGTGAAGGACCGCGACGCCGCTTGGGCGATCCGCCAGGCCGTGATCGCCGCCGATCACGCTGCTTACCGCTACACCGCCACCCTGGGCAAGAAGAAGGCCGACGATGCCGGCCTGGCGCAGCTGGCCATTGCCGGTGACGACGCCCAGGCCCTGGCCCAGGGCCAGGCCATCGCCGCCGGTGTCGAGTTCGCCCGCGAACTGGGCAACCTGCCGCCGAACTACTGCACCCCGGCCTACCTGGCCGAAGTGGGCGTGAAGTTTGCCGGCGAGCACGACGGCGCCGAGGCCGAGATCCTGGATGAGACCCAGATGGAAGCGCTGGGCATGGGCTCGCTGCTGGCCGTGGCCCGTGGTTCGGCCAACCGCCCGCGCCTGGTCGTGCTGAAGTGGACCGGCGCCGGCGACGCCAAGCCCTACGTGCTGGTCGGCAAGGGCATCACCTTCGATACCGGTGGCGTCAACCTGAAGACCCAGGGCGGCATCGAGGAGATGAAGTACGACATGTGCGGTGGCGCCAACGTCATCGGCACCTTCGTCGCCGCGGTCAAGGCCAAGCTGCCGCTGAACCTGGTGGTGGTGGTCCCGGCGGTGGAAAACGCCATCGACGGCAACGCCTACCGTCCGTCCGACGTGATCACCTCGATGTCGGGCAAGACCATCGAAGTCGGCAATACCGACGCCGAAGGCCGCCTGATCCTGTGCGACGCGCTGACCTACGCGCAGCGTTTCGAGCCGGCCGCGCTGGTCGACGTCGCCACCCTGACCGGTGCCTGCATGGTCGCCCTGGGCCACCAGACCGCTGGCCTGATGAGCAAGCACGACGACCTGGCCAACGAGCTGCTGGCCGCCGGCGAACACGTGTTCGACCGCGCCTGGCGCCTGCCGCTGTGGGACGAGTACCAGCCGATGCTGGATTCGACCTTCGCCGACGTCTACAACATCGGCGGCCGCTGGGCCGGTGCGATCACCGCCGGCTGCTTCCTGTCGCGCTTCACCGAAGGCCAGCGCTGGGCACACCTGGACATCGCCGGCGTGGCCAGCGATGAAGGCAAGCGTGGCATGGCCACCGGCCGCCCGGTCGGCCTGCTGAGCCAGTGGCTGCTGGACCAGGTCGCCCGCGCCTGATGCCGTACCCGACCCTGGCCGGCCACCGCCGGCCTCGCCCGGCAACGCCGGGCCCTTGCCTGACCCGGACCCTGCCATGCCCCGCGCCGACTTCTACCTGATCGCCAAGCCCCGCTTCCTGACCGAGCCGCTGCGCCTGGTCTGCGAGCTGGCGCGCAAGGCCAACGACGCCGGGTTGTTCACCCTGGTGCTGGCCCGCGACCAGGCCCAGGCCGAGGAACTGGACGAGCTGCTGTGGGCGTTCGATGACGACGCCTACATCCCGCACCAGATCGCCGGCGAGGACATGGACGAGGAAGAAGCCCTGGTGCTGATCGCGGTGCCCGGCACCGAGGCCCCGGCCCGCCCGCTGGTGATCAACCTGCGCGACGATCCCTGGCTGGGCCAGTGCGAGCGCGTGCTGGAGGTGGTCCCGGCCGACCCGGAAGCGCGCGAACCGCTGCGCGAACGCTGGCGCCAGTACAAGGCCGCCGGTTACGACCTGAACAAGCACGACATGTAAGCACGCGCCGGCCCCCTTGATGGGCCGCCGCCGTGCCCTGATCCTTCAACGATTGCCTCCTGGTTCCCCCGCATGACCCAACTCGCCTCCAGCTACGACCCGAAGTCCTTCGAGACCGACCTCTACGAGGCCTGGGAGAAGGCCGGCCACTTCAAGCCGTCCGGCACGGGCGAGCCGTACACCATCCTGCTGCCGCCGCCGAACGTGACCGGCACCCTGCACATGGGCCATGCCTTCCAGCAGACCCTGATGGACGCGCTGGTGCGCTACCACCGCATGCGCGGCTACGACACGCTGTGGCAGGTCGGTACCGACCATGCCGGCATCGCCACCGAAATGGTGGTCAGCCGCAACCTGACGCTGGAAGGCAAGGGCGAGACCCGCGATTCGCTGGGCCGCGAAGGCTTCATCGGCAAGGTCTGGGAGTGGAAGCAGCAGTCCGGCGACACCATCGAGCGCCAGATGCGCCGCCTCGGCACCTCCGCCGACTGGTCGCGCAGCACCTTCACCATGGACCCGCAGCCGTCGGCCGCGGTCAACGAAGCCTTCGTGCGCTGGTACGAGCAGGGCCTGATCTACCGTGGCCAGCGCCTGGTCAACTGGGACCCGGTGCTGAAGACCGCCATTTCCGACCTGGAAGTGGAGAGCGCCGAGGAAGACGGCTTCCTGTGGTCGATCGCCTACACGCTGGATGAAGGCCTGAGCTACGAGCACGTCGAGCGCGATGCCGACGGCGTGGAAACCCTGCGCGAGACCCGCGATTACCTGGTGGTCGCCACCACCCGCCCGGAAACCCTGCTGGGTGATACCGCGGTGATGGTGCACCCGGAAGACGAGCGCTATGCGCACCTGATCGGCAAGAGCGTGGTGCTGCCGCTGACCGGCCGCCGCGTGCCGGTGATCGCCGACGACTACGTGGACCGTGCGTTCGGCACCGGCGTGGTCAAGGTCACCCCGGCGCACGACTTCAACGATTACGACGTCGGCGTGCGCCACAGCCTGCCGATGATCAACCTGTTCACCCCGGTGGCGGCGCTGAATGAGAATGCGCCGGAACGCTTCCAGGGCCTGGACCGCTACGCCGCGCGCAAGGCCGTGCTGGCCGAACTGGAAGACCTGGGCGTCCTGGTCGAGACCAGGGCGCACAAGCTGCAGGTGCCGCGCGGCGACCGTACCGGCCAGGTGATCGAGCCCTACCTGACCGACCAGTGGTTCGTGAAGATGGACGACCTGGCCAAGCGTGGCCTGGCGCTGGTGGAGGATGGAAGCATTTCCTTCGTGCCGCCGAACTGGATCAACACCTACCGCCACTGGATGAACAACATCCAGGACTGGTGCATCAGCCGCCAGCTGTGGTGGGGCCACCGCATCCCGGCGTGGTTCGATGCCGCCACCGGCAGCTGCTACGTCGGCCGCAGCGAAGCGGAAGTGCGCGCGAAGCACAACCTCGGCAGCGATGTGGTGCTGAACCAGGAAAGCGACGTGCTGGAGACCTGGTTCTCCTCGCAGCTGTGGCCGTTCTCCACCCTGGGCTGGCCGAACGAACAGGCCATGGCCGAGCGTGGCTTCGACCGCTACCTGCCGTCGTCGGTGCTGATCACCGGCTTCGACATCATCTTCTTCTGGGTGGCGCGCATGATCATGGCCACCGACAACCTGGTCGGGAAGATCCCGTTCAAGGACGTCTACTTCACCGGCCTGATCCGCGACGGCCAGGGCCAGAAGATGTCCAAGAGCAAGGGCAACGTGCTCGATCCGCTGGACATCATCGACGGCATCACCATCGACGACCTGGTCGCCAAGCGTACCGGCGGCCTGATGCAGCCGAAGATGGTGGAGAAGATCGAGAAGGCCACCCGCAAGGAATTCCCGGACGGCATCGCCGCCCACGGTGCCGATGCGCTGCGCTTCACCATCGCCGCGCTGGCCACCCACGGCCGCGACATCAAGTTCGACATGAACCGCGCCGAGGGCTACAAGAACTTCTGCAACAAGCTGTGGAACGCCAGCCGCTTCGCCCTGATGAACACCGAGGGCGCGGCGTTCAGCGGCGTGCCCAAGCCGCGCACCGATGCCGAACGCTGGATCCTGGCGCGCCTGGCCGCCACCACTGCCGAAGCGCAGGGCCATTTCGCCGCCTACCGCTTCGACCTGCTGGCACAGTGCCTGTACGAGTTCGCCTGGAACGCTTTCTGCGACTGGTTCCTGGAACTGAGCAAGCCGGCACTGAGCGGTGGCGACGCCGCCGACGCCGAGAGCACCCGCCACACCCTGCTGTACGTGCTGGAAGCGCTGCTGCGCCTGCTGCACCCGCTGACCCCGTTCATCACCGAACAGCTGTGGCAGCAGCTGGCCCCGCGCCTGGGCCTGGCCGAGACCACGCTGTCGCTGCGCCCGTACCCGACCGCGGCCGAGTTCGAAGGCGATTTCGCCCAGGCCGAGGCCGACGTGGAATGGCTGAAGGCGGTGATCAGTGCGGTGCGTCGCGTGCGCAGTGAACTGAATGTCGCGCCGTCCAAGCTGGTGCCGCTGCGCCTGCAGGCCGGGCTGGAGCAGGACCGCGTGCGCATCGAACGCTTCAGTGCCTCGCTGTCGTTCCTGCTGAAGCTGGACAGCATCCAGTGGCTGGCCGAAGGCGAAAGCGCACCGCCGGCCGCCGCCGCAATCGTCGGTGAACTGAAGCTGCTGGTGCCGCTGGAAGGCCTGGTCGATCTTGATGCCGAGCGCGTGCGCCTGGACAAGGAAATCGCCCGCGTCGAAGTCGAAAAGGAAAAGAGCGAGACCAAGCTGGCCAAGTTCACCGACAAGGTGCCGCCGGCCGTAGTCGAGCAGGAGCGCGTGCGCCTGGCCGACTGGAACACCCAGCTGGCTGGCCTGCGCGAGCAGCGCGCGAAGCTGTAACCGCCGCGCTCTGGTGCGTGCCAACCAAGGTTGGCACCTACCACGGCGGGAGAGGTTGGCACCTACCGCGGCGGGAGAGGTTGGCACCCACCGAAGTGGAATCGGGAAACCC
>NZ_JAPTFX010000141.1:0-12282 GCF_030985895.1 Stenotrophomonas sp. Sm6012
GCGCAGGACTGCGCACACGAGCAAGCGGCGACCGAGCTTACATGGACGTACTTGCAGCGGCCCCCGCAACCGGACCCACCCCGCCATCCCTCAGGAAACCCGCTTTTGCTCTTGCCGTTGAGGTTGCCGGCCAGCGGCCGGCACTACCAGGGGTGCAGGGCGGCAGCCCTGCCGAACACCCCCTCATGCTGCGGCGCAGAATGCATTCGGCGGAATCGGCATGCTCTACTTGAATCGATCTAAATTCACGGTTCAACGGGTCGCGCGTCATTCCAGGGGAAGCTGTCTGCCGGTCGAAGGCGGGGCTCGGTGGAACGGTGCCGGACGATCCGCACCGTCTGCCACCGCGTCATCGACTACAGGAACCCGACATGCGTCCAGTGCCGTCCGCTCCCGCCGTTCCATCTCCTTCGCGCCCGCTGGCGCGCCTGGCCTGCCTGCTCGCCCTGTCGGCCACGCCGATGCTGTTGCAGGCGGCGCCGGCGGCGCTGGAACGTGAGGTCAATACCTTCATCGGCAGCAAGGACGACGGCAATACCTTCCCGGGCGCGTCGGCACCGTTCGGCCTGATCCAGGTCAGCCCGATCGGCAGTCATTATTCGGGTTGGCGCTATGACGATGACAAGATCCGCGGCTTCGGCCATTCGTTCATCTCCGGCGCCGGCTGCTGGGAGCAGGGCGGCCAGGTGTCGGTGCTGCCGGTCACGGGCTCGATCGGCCCGGGCGGCGATTTCGATACCGCCAATCCCAAGCAGTTCGACCACAAGGCCTACGCCGCGTCCTATAGCCACGACGGCGAGATCGGCCAGGCCGGCTACTACAAGGTGCGCCTGACCAGTTACGGCGGCATCGATGCCGAGACCACCGCACGCACCCGTGCCGCCGCGGAGCGCTATACCTTCAGCCAGCGCCAGGGCGACGGCCATGTGCTGGTCAATGTCGGCCAGGCCAACGAACGCCATTCGGTGATCGGCAGCGTGGTTGATGTGGTGGGTGACCGCGTGGTCGAAGGCAAGCTGGTCACCAAGAGCTTCTGTGGTGGCCATCAGTACACCACCTGGTTCCGCATCGAGTTCGACCGTCCGTTCAAGGCACATGGCACCTGGGGTGAGGGCGGTGGCCTGCCGGGTGCGCGCCACAGCATGGAAGGCGAGCAGAAACCGAATGGTGCCTGGCTCAGCTTTGACCTGGCCAAGGGCCAGTCGGTGACCGCAGTCAGTGCGATCTCGCACGTGGACGCCGAGGGCGCGCGCATCAACCTGCGCGCCGACGGCATGCAGGGTGGGGCGCTGCTCGGCTTCGACCGCATGCGCGCGCTGTCGCAGCAGGCGTGGCGCGAGCAGCTGGGCCGGGTGCGCGTGCAGGGCGGCAACGCCGACGACCGCGCCGTGTTCTACAGCGCGGTCTACCACGCGCTGCTGCAGCCGATGACCGGCAACGATGCCGATGGCCGCTACCGTGGCTATGACGATGGCATCCATCGCGCCGATGGCTGGACCTACTACGAGTACTTCTCGCTGTGGGATACCTACCGTGCGCAGAACCAGTGGCTGGCACTGACCCGCCCGGACGTGGCACGCGATATCGGCCGCACGCTGCTGGCGATCAACGAGCAGGGTGGCTGGCTGCCGCGCTGGGGCTATGCCAACTTCGAGACCAACATCATGACCGGCGATCCGGTCACGCCGTTCATGGTCGACCTGTGGCGCTTCGGCGCGCTCAAGGGCCGTGAATCGCAGGCGTGGGATGCGCTGCGCCGCAACGCCTTCGGTACGCCGCCGCTGAACTCGCGGATGGCCGGCCGCTCCGGCAACCCGACCTACCTGGACAAGGGCTATGTGGTCTACGACCGCGCGTTCCCGTCCAAGGGCATGGACGTCGATCCGCACCACGGCGGCTCGGCAACGCTGGAGTACGCACTGGCCGACTGTGCGCTTTCGCAGATGGCCGATGGCCTCGGCCATGCGCAGGACGCGGCGACGCTGCGTGAGCGCGGTCGCAACTGGCGCAATGTGTGGGATCCGCAGGTGCGCGACGCCGAGACCGGCTTCACCGGTTTCCCGCGCCCGCGTACCGAGGACGGCCAGTGGTACACCCCGGCCGATGGCCATTACAGCCCGCGCTCGCACCATGGTTTCCATGAAGGTACGGCGTGGCAGTACCAGTGGCTGGCGCAGCAGGACGTGCCGGGCCTGGTAGAAGCGATGGACGGCCGCGAACAGGCCGGCCGCCGCCTCGATGCGTTCTTCGCGATGGATGCGCTGCAGGCCGATCCGCTCAATGCCGCCCGCAAGGAGTGGGTGGTCGGGCCGTACAGCTACTACAACCAGTTCCGCTACAACCCGAACAACGAGCCGGACCTGCACTCGCCGTGGCTGTACACGCTGATCGGCCAGCCGTGGAAGACCGCGGCGGTGGTGCGCGCCGCGCAGCAGCTGTTCACCAATGCGCCGAACGGCGTGACCGGCAACGATGACCTGGGCACGATGTCGGCCTGGTACCTGTTCAGTGCCATCGGCGTGTACCCGGCGGTGCCGGGCAGCGGCCAGTTCCTGCTGCACACCCCGCGCTTCAGCAAGGTGGAAGTGGACATGGGCAATGGCCGTACCCTGCGCATCGACGCGCCGGGTGCGGATGGCCGGCGCCTGCAGTACGTGCAGGGCGTGAAGGTCGATGGCCAGGCGCATGCGCCGGTATGGCTGGACTGGAACCGCCTGCAGCAGGGCCCGCGCCTGCAGTTCGCGCTGGATGCGAAGGCGCCGGAGCAGGGCTGGGGCACGGCAGTGAAGGACCTCCCGGTGTCCTGGTGCGCGGCACCGGGCAGCCAGCTGCGCTGAGCCGGACTGTGCCGTTCGCTGGGTCACCGCGAACGGCACGGCACGACACGGCCCTGATCCATTAGGCTTGAGCCTCCAGCGGAGTCCGGGAAGACGATGAACGACAACGGCAGCAGTTCCAGCAAGCGCGCCGGCAAAGCGGTGACGGTGACCGACATCGCGCGTGCCATCGGCGTGTCGCGGGCCACCGTGTCGCTGGTGCTGCGCGGCAGCCCACTGGTCAACGTCGATACCCGGGCCAAGGTCGAGGCCGAACTGCGCCGCCAGCGCTATGTCTACAACCGCGCGGCGGCCAACCTGCGCCGGCGGACCTCGTCGAGCATCGCGCTGGTGATCAACGATCTGTCCAACCCGTTCTTCGCCGAATTCGCGTCCGGCGTGGACGAGGCGCTGGGTGGGCGCGGTTATGTGACCCTGCTCGGCAGTACCGGTGAATCGCCCGAGCGCCAGCAGGCGGTGCTGTCCACGCTGATGGAGCACACCCCGGCCGGCCTGATCCTGTCGCCGGCCGAAGGAAGTGATACCGCGCAGTTGCGCCAGGCATTGGGTGCCAATGCCAACGTGCTGCTGTTCAACCGCGAACTGGAAGGTGCCGACTGGGACTTCCTTACCCTGGACAACCAGCACGGTGCCTATCTGGCCACCCGCCACCTGATCGAGCGCGGCCATCGCCAGATCGCGTTCTTTGGTGGCCATGCCGCCTCCAGTTCATGCCATCAGCGCCGCGCCGGTTTCCAGCAGGCGCTGGCCGAGGCCGGCCTGTCGCTGCCGCCGGGCTGGATGATCGAGTCGGCACCGAACCGCCTGGAAGCCGCGGCGCGCACCGATGAGCTGTTTGCCGATGGGCATCGTCCCAGTGCGGCGGTCTGCTACAACGACACCGTGGCGCTGGGCCTGATGCTGGGCCTGAACTCGCGCGGCATCCGTCCGGGCGGTGACTTCGCCGTTACCGGTTTCGATGACATTTCCGAGGCGGCGGTGGCGGTGCCGCCGCTGACCACGCTGACGGCCGACCCGCGCGAGCGCGGTCGCCAGGCCGCGGCGCTGCTGCTGCAGCGGCTGGACGAACCGGATGCGCCACCGCGGCGCACGGTCGCGCCGGTGCAGCTGCGCATCCGTGAAAGCAGCGCCGCACGGCCAAACTGATTCCTTTCCTACCCCTTCCACGCAACAACGACCTTCCGCGCATCGAGGCGCGTACCGCATGCCGATCTCCGCAACGCCCCGTCCATCGGGTTCTTCGGGCAACGCACCTGCCGTCACCAACGGCAAGGCGCTGGCCGTGGTCACCACGATCTTCTTCATGTGGGGCTTCCTGACCTGCCTCAATGACATCCTGATTCCGCATCTGAAGGCAGTGTTCGAGCTGAACTACGCCAAGGCGATGCTGGTGCAGTTCACCTTCTTCGGCACCTATTTCCTGATGTCGCTGCCGGCGGGCCGGTTGGTCGCCGCGCTGGGGTACAAGAAGGGCATCGTGGCCGGCCTGGTGATTGCCGGCATCGGCGCGCTGGGCTTCTGGCCGGCGGCCGAGCTGCGCGTGTATGGCGCCTTCCTCGGCGCACTGTTCGTGCTGGCCAGCGGCATCACCGTGCTGCAGGTCGCCGCCAACCCCTATGTCGCGCTGCTGGGCCCGGAACAGACCAGCTCCAGCCGCCTGACCCTGGCGCAGGCGCTGAACTCGCTGGGCACGGCCATCGCGCCGATCTTCGGCGGCATGCTGATCCTGTCCAACACGGTGAAGAGTGCCGATGACATCGCGGCGCTGCCGGCCGCCGAGCAGCTGGCCTACCGTGCCGCCGAGGCACAGGCCGTGCAGGGCCCGTACGTGGGCCTGGCCGTGGCGCTGGTGCTGCTGGCGCTGTTCGTGTTCCTGTTCCGCCTGCCGGCGCTGAGTGATGCCACCGAGCAGGCCGACCAGGGCCACCACCACAGCTACCTGGATGCGCTGCGCAAGCGCCACCTGCTGCTGGGCGTGCTGGGCATCTTCTTCTACGTCGGCGCCGAAGTGTCGATCGGCAGCTTCCTGGTCAACTACCTGTCAATGCCGAACATCGGCGGCTTCAGCGAGCAGCAGGCCACGCACTACGTGTCGGCCTACTGGACGATGGCGATGATCGGCCGCTTCGCCGGTTCGGCGCTGCTGGCGCGCTTCTCGCCCAGCCGCCTGCTGGCGATCTTCGCGCTGGTCAACGTGGGGCTGCTGGTCACGACCATGCTGAGCTCCGGCAGTGTCGCGCTGTATTCGGTGGTGGCCATCGGCCTGTTCAACTCGATCATGTTCCCGACCATCTTCGCGCTGAGCATCGAGCGCCTCGGCCCGCTGACCAACAAGGGCTCCAGCCTGCTGATCATGGCCATCGTCGGCGGTGCCGTGGTGCCGTACCTGCAGGGCGTGCTGGCCGACCACATCGGTGTGCAGGCCAGCTTCATCCTGCCGCTGCTGTGCTACGGCTACATCATTTTCTACGGACTGGTCGGCGCGCGTACGCCGGCCTCCGCAACGCAGGGAGGCTGAGTCCGGAATGGGTGCCATCGTTTGCTTCGGCGAAATTTTGATCGATCTACTAGCGCAGCCGCCGGCCTCGGCCGATACCCCGCGCGCGTTCCTGCAGTACGCCGGCGGTGCGCCGGCCAACGTCGCCGTGGCCGCCGCGCGGCTGGGTGCGAAGACCCAGTTCGTCGGCATGCTCGGCCGCGACATGTTTGGCGACTTTCTCGCCGACAGCCTGGTCGAGCACGGCGTCGGCACGGATTACATCGTGCGTACCGATGCGGCGAAGACCGCGCTGGCCTTCGTTGCCCTCGACGCCAGCGGCGAGCGCAGCTTCAGCTTCTACCGCCCGCCGGCGGCCGACCTGCTGTTCCGTGACAGCGACTTCCAGGCCGCATGCCTCGACAGCGCGCAGTGCTTCCACGCGTGCTCCAACAGCCTGACCGAGCCGGCCATCGCCGACGCAACCTTCGCAGGCATGGACCGTGCCCGTACGGCCGGTGCGGTGGTCAGTCTCGATCTGAATCTGCGTCCGGCCCTGTGGCCTGCCGACGTCGATCCGACGCCGCGCCTGTGGCAGGCGCTGGAGCGCGCCGACCTGGTCAAGCTGTCGCGCGAGGAACTGGATTACCTGGCGGCGCCGATGGGCGCCGATGGTGAGGCGGCGGTGCTGCGGCGCCTGCTGGCCGCACAGGCACGCTGGGTCATCGTCACCGACGGTGCAGCCACGCTGCACTGGTATACCCGCGACAACCACGGCACGGTCACCAGCTTCCGCGTGGCCACGGTCGATACCACGGCCGCTGGCGATGCCTTCGTCGGTGGTGTGCTGGTCGGCCTGCTCGAGCGCGGCGGGGCGGGTGCAGGTTTTGCCGCGTTCTGCCGCGACCCGGAGGCGATCACCGCCACGCTGCGCTTCGGCGCTGCGGTCGGTGCGCTGGCGGTTACCCGCAAGGGCGCGTTCGCCGCGATGCCCTCGCTCGATGAAGTGCAGCAGCTGCTGCAGGCCCAGGACATTACCGCATGAGCACCTCGCCCGATTTCCGTTCACCCCCGTTCCTGCGTGCGCACATCGCCGACACGATGGCGTTCTACCATCCACGCTGCATCGATCCGAACGGTGGCTTCTTCCACTACTTCCGTGACGACGGCAGCATCTACGATGCCAGCCACCGCCACCTGGTCAGCAGCACCCGCTTCGTCTTCAACTATGCGATGGCCTACCGGGAGTTCGGCAATGCCGAATACCGCGAGGCGGTCGAGCACGGCGTGCGCTACCTGCGCGAGGTGCACCGCAACCCGGCCACCGGTGGCTACGCCTGGACCCTGCGCGACGGCAAGGTCGAGGATGACATGAACCACTGCTACGGCGTGGCGTTCGTGCTGCTGGCCTACAGCTGCGCGTTGAAGGCCGGCATCGAGCAGGCCCGCGAGTGGATGGACGAGACCTGGCAGCTGCTGGAAGCGCGCTTCTGGGAGCCGCAGCACGGCCTGTACAAGGACGAGGCTGATGGCCAGTGGAACTTCACCGGCTATCGCGGCCAGAACGCCAACATGCACATGTGCGAGGCGATGCTGGCCGCGTTCGAGGCCAGTGGCGAGCAGCGCTACGTCGAGCGTGCCTTGCAGCTGGCCGACAACATGACCCGCCGCCAGGCCGCCAAGGCCGGTGGTCTGGTCTGGGAGCACTATGACGTGAACTGGGAGATCGACTGGGATTACAACCTGGACGATCCCAAGCACCTGTTCCGCCCCTGGGGCTTCCAGCCGGGTCACCAGACCGAGTGGGCCAAGCTGCTGCTCATCCTTGATCGCCACGTGCAGGCCGACTGGCTGCTGCCGACCGCGCAGCACCTGTTCGACGTGGCCGTGGCGCGCAGCTGGGACGACGCCCGTGGTGGCCTGTACTACGGCTTCGCACCGGAATCGCGCCGGCAGCCGGGCATGGACGGCGCCCCGATCGGTGGCGACAGCTTCGTCTGCGATGACGACAAATACTTCTGGGTGCAGGCCGAGACGCTGGCCACCGCCGCACTGATGGCCAGGCGCACCGGCGATGACCGCTACTGGCAGTGGTACGACCGCCTCTGGGCATACTCGTGGGAGCACTTCGTCGACCACAGGTACGGCGCATGGTTCCGCATCCTCGATGCCGAGAACCGCAAGTACAGCGACGAGAAGAGCCCGGCCGGCAAGGTGGATTACCACACCATGGGTGCCTGCTACGAAGTGTTGAACGTCGTGCGTTGAGGCGCGATGTATTGGAACCGGTAGCGCCGGGCCTCGCTCGGCGCAAGAACAGGAGCATCACGTGCATCGCCTTTCCCTCGTTGTCCGTCTGCTCCTGCTGCTGATCGCAGCATCCGTGTTTCCGGTGACCGCAGCCTCGCTGCAGGCGCAGTGGGAGTTCCGCATGCTGCCCGGCGATGCGCAGGGTGCGGCGCATCCGGGCCTGCAACAGTGGCGCACGGCGAAGGTGCCAGGCAGCGTGCACACCGATCTGCTCGCACACGGGTTGATCCGCGATCCCTACGTCGGCGCAGCCGAGGCCGAGCTGCAATGGATCGGCCTGGCCGACTGGGCATACCGCGCCCGTTTCGACGTGGATGCGGCGACGCTGGCCAAGCCCAATGCCGAGCTGCGTTTCGATGGGCTCGATACCTATGCGGAGGTCCTCCTCAACGGCAAACCGCTGCTGCGTGCGGACAATGCACATCGCACCTGGCGCGCGCGCGTGGACGGCCGGCTGCGGGCCAAGGGCAATGAGCTGCAGATCGTGTTCCGTTCGCCGATCCGTACGCTGCTGCCGGACGTGCAGGCCATGCCGCACAAGATCGCTGGCAACTATCCGTCGCCCTATGGTGATGAGCCGAAGGACGCGATGGTCGGCAACTTTGCGCGCAAGCCGGCCTACCACTTCGGCTGGGACTGGGGCCCGCGTTATGTCACCGCCGGGGTCTGGCGTGGCGTCGACCTGCAGGCCTGGGATGCGCATCGCCTGACCGATCTGGCCGTGCGAACCGATGCACTGGACGCCGAGCAGGCAACGCTGGCGGTGCTGCTGCAGGTGGAGCAGGGGGCGGTGTCGGGCTCGGCCGTGGTGCATGTGGATGTGCGCGATCCGCAGGGCCGCAGCGTGGCCCAGGTGCAACGCACGGTGCCGCTGAAGCCCGGCCAGAACACCGTTGAGCTGCCGGTTGAGCTGGCCAGGCCGCGGCGCTGGTGGCCGGTGGGTCATGGTGCGCAGGATCGTTACACCGTGCAGGCACGCCTTGACGACGGCAGCACTGCGGAACTGGCGCGCGAGCAGCGCATCGGTCTGCGCACGGTCGAACTGCGCCGCGAAGAAGACGGCAAGGGCGGGCAGGGCTTTGCTTTCGTCATCAATGGCGTGCCGATCTTTGCCAAGGGTGCCAACGTGATTCCGTTCGACGCATTCCCCGCACGCGTTGATGCGGCGCGACTGCGGCAGGTGCTGACGGCGGCGCGCGATGCCAACATGAACATGCTGCGCAACTGGGGCGGCGGGTATTACGAGGATGACGCTTTCTTCGACATCGCCGATGAACTGGGCCTGCTGGTGTGGCAGGACTTCATGTTCGGCGGTGGCATGCAACCGGGCTACGATCCGGCGTTCCGTGCCAGCGTGGTGGCCGAAGCACGCGACAACGTGCGCCGCCTGCGGCATCACCCCAGCATCGTGCTGTGGTGTGGCAACAACGAGGAAGAGACCGCGTGGAAGGACTGGGGCCATGGCCGCGACCTGAAGGCGGCCGACCCGGCATTTGCGGCGAAGGTCTGGCAGGGCTACGTCGACCTGTTCGGCAACGACCTGCGCCAGGTGGTCGGCGAGGAAGGGCTGGGCGTACCGTACTGGTCCAGCTCGCCCAGCAATGACCTTGACGAGAAGGCCAACGACTCGACCCGCGGTGACAAGCACTACTGGCAGGTCTGGGGCAATCCGGCATTGCCGGTGCAGGCCTACCTGCGCGAGACCCCACGCTTCATGTCCGAGTACGGGCTGCAGGCGTGGCCGTCGGTGGCGACCGTGGACCAGATCGCCACCCGCGCCGAGCAGCGCATCGACAGCCCGGTGATCCGCGCGCACCAGAAATTCATGGCCGGCGAGGGCAACAGCCGCCTGCTGCACTACATCGAGCTGGGCTACGGCACGCCGAAGGACTTCGAGGATTTCGTCTACCTGAGCCAGGTGATGCAGGCCGATGGCATCGCGCTGGCGGCGCTGCATCATCGCGCGTCGCAGCCGTACACGATGGGTTCGCTGTACTGGCAGCTCAACGATGTGTGGCCGGGGGCTTCGTGGTCCAGCGTGGACTACTTCGGCCGCTGGAAGGCGCTGCATTTCGCCGCGCGGCGCTTCTTCGCGCCGGTCACCGTGGCCGCGCTGCGCGACGAGGGGTACACGCGGATGCGCCTGCTCAATGATGGCGCCGCGCTGGATGCGCGCTGGCGGCTGCGGGTGATGGATGTGGACGGCAAGGTGCTGCGCCGTCGCGAGGGCGCGGTGACGTTGACGGCGGCGGGTGTCACCTCGATCGGTGATTTCCGCGATGCCGAACTTCTGGCCGGTGCCGACCCGAAGCGCACGGTGGCGGTGTTCGAGCTGCTGCAGAACGGGGCGGTGAGTGCCCGCCAAGTGGTTGGATTCGTCGAAGCCAAGGACCAGGTGTTGCCGCGGCAGAAGCTCAAGGCCACCTTGTCCATCGAAGGCGACCACTATCGACTGCGGCTGCAAAGCGCAGCTTACGTGCGCGCAACGTGGATCGATTTCGGTGCGCTGGACGTGCAGGTCGAAGACAACCTGCTGGACCTGCTACCGGGCGAAAGCCGGGATATCGCAGTGCGCGGTCCAGTCGATCTGGCTGCCCTGCGCGAAGCGCTGAAGGTAAGGACCCTCAACGATCGTTGAGGGGCATCCCGCTTTGGTAGGTGCCAACCTTGGTTGGCACACCCGGAACATGCCAACCAAGGTTGGCATACCATTCTGCCTACAGCTGGATCTGCTGGAAGCTCTCGACCCGCTCGTGGCCGCTGACGGCCTGGCCGGGTATGCATGCGGCGTGAGAGGACCCTCAACGATCGTTGAGGAGCGCTCTGGTAGGTGCCAACCTTGGTTGGCACACCCGGAACATGCCAACCAAGGTTGGCATCTACCATTCTGCCTACAGCTGGATCTGCTGGAAGTTCTCGACCCGCTCGTGGCCGTTGGCGGCCTGGCCGGTGCGCGGCAGCGGGTAGTCGTCCAGGCGGTCGATCAGGCGGGTCTGCAGGCCGGCTTCGCGCGCGGCATCCAGTTCCTCGACCACGTCGGACAGAAACAGGATCTCACCCGCCGGCACGCCGATCGCCTGCACGATGCGGCGATAGCTGTCGGCCTCACGCTTGCCGCCGACCTCGGTGTCGAACCAGCCTGACACCAGCGGGCTGAGGTCACCGGCATCGCTGAAGCCGAAGAACAGTTTCTGCGCCGGTACCGAGCCGGAGGAGTACACGTACAGCGGCAGGCCGGAGGCGTGCCAGCCGTTCAGCACCGGCGCCACTTCCGGATAGAAGTGCGCGGTGTAGTCGCCGCGGCGGTAGCCTTCGTCCCAGATCATGCCCTGCAGCGCCTTCAGCGCGGTGTGCTTGCGGTCCTGGTCGATCCAGCCCTGCAGCGTCTCGGCCACCAGGCTGTCCTGGCAGGCGCCGCCGATCTCGGTGGCCACCGCATCCAGCCAGCGGCGGACCTCTGGCTGCTGGCCATGCTCGGCCACGAACGCGGGCAACGCCTTGCGGGCATAAGGGAACAGTACGTTCTTGACGAACGAGATGCTGCTGGTGGTGCCTTCGATGTCGGTCAGGATGACGCGGGGCTGCATGGATCAGGACGCCTGGGTGGGTACGTAACGGGGGAACTTCTGCGCGATGTCGGTGCCGGTGAAGTGACCGACCCAGCCATCCGGCTCGGTGAAGAAGCGGATCGCCACGAAGCTCGGCTCATCGCCCATGTCGAACCAGTGGGTGGTGCCATCGGGTACGGCGATCAGGTCGTCCTTCACGCACTCGATCTCGTAGACCTTGTCACCCACGTGCAGGGTGAACAGGCCCGAGCCGGCCACGAAGAAGCGCACCTCGTCTTCCTTGTGGAAGTGCTCGTCGAGGAACTTCTTGCGCAGTTCCGCCCGGTTCGGGTTGTCCGGGGCGATCGAGGCAACGTCCACGCTCTTGAAGCCGCGTTCGGCGACCAGGCGGTCGATGTCGGCGCGGTAAGCGGCGAACACTTCATCCTGGCTGGCGCCCGGTGCGACCGGCGCGGTGGCCTGCCAGCGCTCGAAGGTGACGCCGATCTTCTGCAGTTCGGCAGCGATGATCGAGCCGTCCTGGCTGTCCAGCAGTGGCGATTCGGGGCGGGTGTCGTCGTAGATGCGCAGTCGGCTCATGGCGGCAGCTTGAACGTCTCGGGGGGAAGACAGGGTAGCAGGGTGGGGGCGCGGCGCAGATTCCGGATCGGCATCTGCACCTGCACGCGGGTTCAGCCGCGCAGCTTGCGCAGTTCCAGCTCGCAGTGGAACAGGAACTCGAAGGCTTCCAGGTGGCGGCGCGCCTCGGCCATGTCGCGGCCCCAGGCATACAGGCCGTGGCCGTCTATCAGGTAGCCACACAGGTTCTGCCGGTCCAGCAGGTCGTCGACCTGTTTCGAGAGCACATTCATGTCCTGGGTGTTGGCGAATACCGGCACGTCCACGGCCATTTCATGGGTGCTGTTGCCGGCGAAGGCCTTCAGCAGCTCGTAGCCTTCCAGGTGCACATGGCCCTGCGGCGCATACAGGCGCGAGGCGATGGTCTGCACGGGCGAATGGGTGTGCAGGACGCAGCCGATCTCCGGGAAGCGGCGGTACAGCTGGGTGTGCAGCAGGGTTTCGGCCGACGGGCGCAGCGGGCGGCGGGCGG
>NZ_JAPTFX010000142.1:0-12099 GCF_030985895.1 Stenotrophomonas sp. Sm6012
CGGGGGGGGGGGGGGGGGTTGGGGGGGAGGGGGGGTCGGGGGGGGGGGGGGGAGGGCCCGATTCTCGCCCGGCCCTGCCGCCCTGCCAACCCGGGGGCGGGGCCTGCTTGCACCGGGAGCCCAGGATGCGTACAATCCCGCCTCTTACGCTTCACCTTTTCACAACGCGTGGCAGAGTTCCGGCGAGCCTTTCGCCGCAATGAGCCCGACCTAACCTAGAGTTCTTCATGAGCACTTTCACTGCCAAGAACGAGACCGTCCAGCGCGACTGGTACCTCGTCGACGCCGAGGGCAAGACCCTGGGCCGTCTCGCCACCGAGCTGGCCCGCCGTCTGCGTGGCAAGCACAAGCCGGTCTATACCCCGCACGTTGATACCGGCGACTACCTGGTCGTCATCAATGCAGAAAAGATTGCCGTCACCGGCAAGAAGCTGCAGGACAAGATGTATCACCGTTTCACCGGTTACATCGGCAACCTGAAGACCGAATCCCTGGCCCAGGCGCTGGAGCGCCACCCGGAGCGCGTGATCGAGATCGCCGTGAAGGGCATGCTGCCGAAGGGCCCGCTGGGTCGCCAGATGTACCGCAAGCTCAAGGTCTACGCCGGCACTGAGCATCCGCACGCCGCACAGCAGCCGCAGGTTCTGGATATCTAATCATGGCTATCACTCAAAACTACGGCACTGGCCGCCGCAAGTCCTCCACCGCTCGCGTGTTCCTGCGCAAGGGTTCGGGCAACATCACCGTCAATGGCCGTCCGCTGGACGAGTTCTTCGGTCGTGAGACCGCGCGCATGATCGTGCGCCAGCCGCTCGAGCTGACCAAGAACACCGAAAGCTTCGACATCCTGGTCACCGCCGCTGGCGGCGGCACCACCGGCCAGGCCGGTGCGATCCGTCTGGGCATCGCCCGTGCTCTGGTCGAGTACGACGAGACCCTGAAGTCCGAGCTGCGCAAGGCCGGTTTCATGACCCGTGACGCCCGTGAAGTCGAGCGTAAGAAGGTCGGTCTGCACAAGGCCCGCCGCGCCACCCAGTTCTCCAAGCGCTGATCCGCTGCGCCTGGTTGGGCTCCCTCGGGAGCCCGCTGGTTGGAAAGCAAAAGCCCGGCTTCGGCCGGGCTTTTGTCGTTTCGGAGTCATGCATTTCCAGGTTGCCGGCCAGCGGCCGGCACTACCCATGGTTTCGAAGGATCCGACCCCGAGGTTCTCTCTGGGGAGGAGCCCCCTTGTTGTTCAAGGGGGGCGCGCCGACAGGCGCGGGGATAAGGTGGAATGCGCGACCAAATTAAAAGCAAAAGGCCAGATCTTTCGATCTGGCCTTTTGCTTTTAATTTGGCTGCCCCGGATGGATTCGAACCACCGAATGCCTGAGTCAGAGTCAGGTGCCTTACCGCTTGGCGACGGGGCAAAACGTGCAACTATTTTCTCACTTTTCACACTGGAAAACAACTTGATTTTCAGTGTGGTGGCTATGGGTGGACTCGAACCACCGACCCCAGCATTATGAGTGCTGTGCTCTAACCGGCTGAGCTACATAGCCTTGGTGAGCCCGCTATTCTGCGGATGTGTATCGCCCCTGTCAACACTTTTGTATCGT
This sequence comes from Stenotrophomonas sp. Sm6012, assembly GCF_030985895.1. Taxonomy (NCBI): domain Bacteria; kingdom Pseudomonadati; phylum Pseudomonadota; class Gammaproteobacteria; order Lysobacterales; family Lysobacteraceae; genus Stenotrophomonas; species Stenotrophomonas sp. Sm6012. The sequence goes on from NZ_JAPTFX010000142.1 coordinate 1,599, forward strand.
GCTTGTGGGGCGGCAGAGGGCATGGGATAGTCCCGGCCAGTAGATTTTTTAGGAGTCCGCATCGTGATCGATCCGGACGGCTATCGACCGAACGTCGGCATCGTGCTGATGCGGCAGGATGGTCAGGTGTTCTGGGCACGACGTGTGCGCCGGGACGGCTGGCAGTTCCCGCAGGGTGGCATGAATACCGACGAGACGCCTGTCGAGGCCATGTATCGTGAACTGCAGGAAGAGACCGGCCTGCTGCCTGAGCATGTGGAAGTGCTCGGGGCGACACCCGGCTGGCTGCGCTACAAGCTGCCGGCGCGGGCCATCCGCCGCAACGAGCGGCAGGTCTGCATCGGCCAGAAGCAGGTCTGGTTCCTGCTGCGCCTGACCGGCGACGAATCCCATGTGAAGCTGGACCACACCGACTCGCCCGAGTTCGACCATTGGCGCTGGGTGGACTTCTGGTACCCGGTGGAGCATGTGGTGATGTTCAAGCGCGGCGTCTATGCGCGTGCCCTGCGACACCTGGCGCCGTTGGCGCGCGGCGTGGCCGGGCAGGGTGTCACCGCCATGCCCAAGAGCGCGGCCGAAGCCTGGATGCCAGGCCATACGGCCGGGCACGACCGGCCCCGCAAGCGCCCACGGACCCGCGGCTACTGGCCGAAGAAGGCGCAGGGCGACGGCCCGGCCAGCTGACGGGCTGAACGGTATCGAGAATGGTTCAGGTCTCTGATTGACAACCATTCTCGTTTCCATTGGAATAGCCAACAGGCCGCTTCTGGCCTGTCAGCCCGGTTCCCGCCTGTGTACGTCTGCATCTGCAACGGAGTCACCGACCACCAGATCCGCGAAGCCGCCGGCAATGGCGTCAGCACGGTGGCCGAACTGACCATGCGTACCGGCTGTGGTGCCACCTGCGGTTCCTGCCTGGACATGGCCGGCGAGCTGCTGGCCAAGGCACGCGCCACCCACGATCTGCCGCTGCCGGTATTGGGCCTGGCCCAGGTCGCCTGACCGTTTCTTTCGCGGCGCGTTGACGCCGCGCTTTCGCATCCTTCACTGCTGGCCGCACAGGCCAATGCGCACGATTCGCGTTCCTTCACGAGGCTGCGCAAGGCGCTAAAGTGCCTGCGTTTTCAGCGTGCAGGAGCATCCCCATGAAGGGCGACACCAAGGTCATCGAATTCCTCAACAAGGTCCTCTACAACGAGCTGACCGCGATCAACCAGTACTTCCTGCACGCCAAGATGCTGAAGAACTGGGGCATCAAGGAACTGGCCGAACACGAGTACAAGGAATCGATCGACGAGATGAAGCATGCCGACATGCTCGCCGACCGCATCCTGTTCCTCGAAGGCCTGCCGAACTTCCAGGCGCTGGGCAAGCTGCGCATCGGCGAGAACCCGACCGAGATCCTGCAGTGCGACCTGTCGCTGGAACGCGACGGCGTGGTCACCCTGCGCGAGGCCGTGGCCTATTCCGATTCGGTCGGCGACTACGTCAGCCGCCAGCTGTTCGTGAAGATCCTCGACTCGGAAGAAGAGCACATCGACTGGCTGGAAACCCAGCTGGACCTGATCGAGCGCATCGGCGAGCCGAAGTACCTGCTGAGCAAGCTGGAAGAGTGACGTAGCGTCGAGCTTGCTCGACGCTAGCGATGCTGTGCCAGGTAACCCGTCAGCGCCACGCGCGCGCGGGCGAATTCGGCCACCAGCAGCGCCACTGCCACGGCAGGGCGCTGCAGGCTGTCGCTGCGGGCTTCATGCTCGATGCGCTGCGCCACCGCAGACAGTGACAACGCGCCGACGTTCGCACTCGATGACTTGAGGCTGTGTGCGATCGCCTGCATGCGCGGCGCGTCGCCATTATGCGCGGCCTGCTGCAGTTGCTGCACCATTGCCGGGGCATCGTCCAGGAACACCGAGACGATCTGGCTGGCGCTCTCGCCGATCACCGCGTGCAGTTCGTCCAGTACATCGCGATCCAGCACCGGTTGCGGCGCCGCCTGGCGCTTCGTACCTGGCAGGGCCGCGCCATGCTCGGCCGGCAGGATTCGACCGATGGCAGGCGCATCGCCGCCGAGCAGGTTCGACGCGGCCGCATTGCCCGGGCGCTGCCCCCAGCGCTTCAACAGCGCATGCAGCGTGGCGCGTGCGATCGGCTTGGACAGGTAGTCGTCCATGCCGGCCTGCAGGCAGCGTTCGCGGTCACCGGCCATCGCATTGGCCGTCATCGCGATGATCGGCAGCCGCAGCCGCCCGGATGCGGTTTCCTCGGCGCGCCAATGACGGGTGGCGGCGTAGCCATCCAGCACCGGCATCTGGCAGTCCATCAGCACCACGTCCACGCCACCTTCGCGCAGGGCGAGCAATGCCTGCTCGCCATCGGCGGCGCTGCGCACCTCGCACTGGAACACGCGCAGCAGCTGCTCGGCCACCATCCGGTTGACCGAGTTGTCTTCCACCAGCAGCACGCGCAGGTGCAACGGCGGCAACGTCGGCGCGGGCATTCCGTCTTCAGCATTGGCCAGCAATGCGGCGGGTCGCGCGTGCGCGACCGGCACCGCCAGCAGCGCATGCAGGGCGGCATCATCGAAACGTGCGGGCAGCCGCTGCTGCCGCGGGCGCGCCGCAACGGCGTCGTCCTGCAGCCACAGCACCTGCAGCGCATCTTCTTCGCCACGTTCGGCCAGGGCCTGCTGCAGCGTGGCTTCACCTGCACGGCGTGCATGCGCATCGACCAGCAGCCAGGCCGGCGCCGGCTGCCCGGGGCGTGGCGGCGCGCGCAGGCGCTCGACCACGGCACCGGGCTGTACCAGCACCTGCACCTGCAGCCCATGGTGGGCGGCGATGCGCTCGACGCGTGCCTGCAGGATCGCATCGGTGCTGTACAGCAGCAGTGGCGCGGGTGGACGTGCCATGGCTGGCAGGTCGCCGGGTACTTTCAGCAGCGGGATCTCGAACCAGAACGTGGCGCCCTGGCCGGGCGTGGACTGCACGCCGATGCGGCCCTGCATCAGGTCGATGATGCGCTTGCAGATGGCCAGGCCCAGGCCGGTACCCCCGTAGAGGCGGGTGGTGGAGGCGTCGGCCTGGCTGAAGGACTGGAACAGCCGCGCCTGCAGCACCTCGTCGATGCCGATGCCGGTGTCGATGATCTCGAAGCGCAGCTGGTGCTGCGCCGCGCCTTCTCCCAACCGCTGTACGCGCAGCAGCACCTGGCCGCGTGCCGTGAACTTGATCGCGTTGGCCAGCAGGTTGCTCAGCACCTGGCGCAGGCGTACCGGGTCGCCGCGTACCGGCAGGCGCACCGCCGGGTCCAGCTGCAGCGCCAGCGACAGGCCCTTGGCGTCGGCGGCACGCTGCATCAGCTGCACCACGCCATCGAGCAGGTCACGCAGGTTGAAGCTGGTGATCTCCAGTTCCAGCGCCTGCGCTTCCAGCCGTGAATAGTCGAGGATGTCGTCGACGATGCGCAGCAGCTGCTGTGAACTGGCCGAGGCGGTGGCCAGCATCTGCCGCTGGTCTTCGCCGAGCGGTCCACGCGCGATCAGCTCCAGCATCGGCAGGATGCCATTGAGCGGGGTGCGGATCTCGTGGCTCATCGTGGCCAGGAACTCGCCCTTGGCCAGCACCGCGGCCTCGGCGGCCTGCTTGGCCTGCAGCAGCTGCTGTTCCAGTTGGCCCTGGCGTTCGGTGGTACGGCGCAGCTGGTCGCGTTCGGCGGCCAGAGCGCTGTGCCCGCGCTGCAGCTGGGCCAGCGCAAGATTGCGCGCGCGCAGGCGCAGGCCCAACAGCAGCAGTGTGATGGCGGCCGCACCAAGGGCAACCAGCAGCACGCCCCACAGCGGCACGTCAGAGCACCGCGTTGTGGAAGTCGAAGTTCAGGTCGCTGCCGGCCGACTGCACCATGTTGCCCTGGATGTAGTCGACGCCGCCCACCCACATCGCGGCCGCCGCCTGCGGGTCTTCGATCTGCTGGCCGATGATCTGCAGCCCGGCCGCATGCGCCTGTTCGATTGCCCTGCGCAGTTCCTCGCGGGTGGCAGGGTTGGCGTGGCTGCTGGAGAAGCGTGCCGCCATGCGCACGAACGACAACGGAAGGTGGGTCAGCAACGCATCGGCCTCCCCACCCGGTTCGAACTGGCTGAGGCAGAAACGCACGCCGGCACCGGCCATGCGCTGGCAGAACTGCAGCAGCGGCACGGTGTGGATCAGCGCATCGGGCAGGCGCACATCGATGACCAGCGCGCTGCCGGGCAGGTCGCGCTGGTGCAGCGATTCCAGCAGCCAGTCGGCGAAGGCATCGCGCTGCAGGGTACGCAGCGACTGCGAGACGAACAGGTTCAGCGGCTGGGTCGCGTGCCGGTACAGGTCCAGCAGGCCCAGCGCATGGTCCATCACCTGCTGGTCGAGGTCGGCGATGCGCCCGGCGGCTTCCGCTGCCGGAATCACCTGGCCGGCAGCCAGCACCGTGCCATCGGCCTGGCGCAGGCGCAGCAGCAGCTGGTACTGCGCGGTGTTGCCGCCGGCGACGGCGACGATCGGCTGGTAGGCCAGCTCCAGCTGGCCCTCCAGCAACGCCAGGTGCTCCTGTTCGCTGATCGCCTCGCGGTGCACATGGCCGGCCACGCCGGCGCTCAGCAGGCGCGCCTGCAGGGTGGTGCGTTCGACGGCTTCCAGCGCACTGCTGGCGTCGTCGAAACCTGAGGACAGCGGGGCATAGCCGACCACGCCGCGCAGGTGCACGGATTCGTCGTCGCGGATCACGAACGCGCGCGCCGACAGCTGTTCGCGCAGGGCCGCGGCGATGCCTTCCAGGCTGTCTTCATCGGCGGTGCGCGCCAGCAGCAGGAAGCTGTTGTCGTTCAGGCGTGCCAGCAGGTGCGGGTGGCCGGCCTCGGCCAGGCGCTGGCCGGCCTGCACCATCAGGCGTTCGAAGGCGGCATAGCCATAGCGCTCGCGCAGGCCCAGCGCGCTGGAGACTTCGACGAACAACACGCCACCCGGGTCGCGGTGGGCAAGCGCGGCGTTGAGCTGCTGCAATACGTGGTGTCGTGTCGGCAGGCCGGTTTCCGGATTGCTGGTGGCCGGGGCACCGGAGGCTCCTGGCAGGGTCGCGGCCTGCGCACGCGCGCGCCGGATGCGGTTGGCCACGGCGGCGATCAGGTGGCGCGGGCGGATCGGCTTGCTCAGGTAGTCATCGGCGCCGCTGTCGAGCACTTCGAACTGGCGCTCCGGGTCCGGGTCGCCGCTGAGGAATACGATCGGCAGCAGCTGCAGGCCGGGTTGCTGGCGGATCAGCGCGGTCAGGCGCATGCCGTCCAGCCCGGGCAGGTGCAGGTCCATCAGGATCAGGTCCGGGCGGTGGTCCTTGATCGCCTGCAGCGCGCCGTCGGCATCGCTGTGCACGATCGCCTGCATGCCGGCACCGTGCAGCACGCTCTGCGCGAACAGGGCCTGGGCGCGATCGTCCTCGACGATCAGCACGCGATAGGGCGAATCGGACGCAGGCGGCGCCTGGTCGTTGTTGCCGGCTTCTGCCAGCGCTGAAGGGCCGGGAAGCGGTGGCGGCGCGCTGTTGATCGATGGCGCATCGGCCGTGCCGCCCTGTGCCGTGACCGCTGCCGGTGCGGCGGGAGCGTGGGTGACCGCTTCGACGGCCCAGCGTTGCCAATGATCGGCCGGAGGGGTTTCAGCGCGTCCCGGGCGGGCGCCCGCGGGGGATTCGATTGCGGCCATCGGTGCTCCTGGTGTTCGCCTTCATTATGCGGCAAGCCCGGCGATCAACCGGTGCGGGGCTGCCGCGGGCTGTCCGTCGCCGCGCCGCGTGCCAGCCAACGCACGCCTTTCCACAAGGTGCGCCAGACCAGCCAGACCAGCAGCGCGCCAGCGAGGCTGCAGGCCAGCACCACCACCAGCGCGATCCAGGGATGGGCCAGGGCCAGCGCCAGGCCGCCGATCACCACGGTGTCTTCGGCGGCGGAGGCGACCCAGTTGCTGGCCGGTTCCGGTGAGGTATTGAGCAGGGCGCGGGTGCCCGCCTTCAGGCCATGGCTGGCCAGCGCGACACCGGCACCGGCGGCGAGTGCGCCGGTCCCCAGCTGGCCGTCCGGCGACAACGTGGCGGCGGCAAGGAAGGCGCCGGCGGGCACGCGTGCCAGGGTCTGCACCAGATCCCACACCGAGTCCACGCCGGGGATCTTGTCGGCGAAGAATTCGGTCACTGCCAGCGCCGCCGAGGTGCCCAGCACCCACCACGATTCGGTGGCCTGCAGCGCGGGTGGCAGGTCGACCCAGCCGAGCAGGCCGGCCAGGCCGACGCCGAACACGGTGAGATAGACGCGGATGCCGGCCAACCAGGCCAGCAGGATGCCGATCACGAACAGGTGGGCTTCGGTCATGGCGATGCTCCGGCGACGGAACTGTGCGGGGGGCCTCACTATCGACGATGGCGTGCCTGAACGCCACAGACCGCGGCCGGCCACTGCGCAGGAAACCCACCCGTCCTGTCATACACTAGCCCGTCGTTTGCCACAGGGGCCGTACCGGTGTCGCCCTCGCGATGCCCCGGAAACCACCCATGAACAACCGTCCTCCCATGCGCGTGCAGGTGCGCCTGCCCGGCGCGCCGCAACCGCCGGTCGATCGTCGCCGGCTGCTGGTGCTCGGCGGCATCTGGCTGCTCAGCCTGGTGCTGGCGGTGCTCGGCGGCTGCTGGATGGCCACCCCGCGCGATGCGCAGGGTCAGCGCCTGCAGGCCGCCGAGAAACATGCCGAGACGCTGCAGGCGCAGCTGACCGAGCTGCGCCAGAAGCAGGCCACGCTGGAAGCCTCCGATCGCATCAGCCGCGCTGCCAACACCGAGGTGCAGTCCTCGCTGGCCGAGCGCGATGAGGAGATCGCCGGCCTGCGCGCCGACGTCGCCTTCTATGAGCGCCTGGTCGGCTCAACCAGCCAGCGCAAGGGCCTGAACACCCATTCGATCGAGTTCAGCCCGGAAGCGGCCGGCACCTGGCAGTACACCGCCGTGCTGACCCAGAACCTCAACCGCGGTGCCATCAGCCAGGGGCAGATGCGTTTCACCGTGGAAGGCGTGAAGAACGGCAAGCTGGCCACGATCAGCTGGGATGATCTGCACCAGCGCAGCAAGGTACCGGGACAGGATTACTCGTTCCGGTACTTCCAGCAGATCACCGGCAGCGTGATGCTGCCGGCTGACTTCACCCCGCAACGCGTGCGGGTGACATTGGGGAGTGGTACGGGGGGTACCACCCAGGTATTCGACTGGAAACAGGCCGGCGCGCCGGCCAGCAAAGGGGAGTAGGCAGATGTTCGGAAACAGCAAATCCAACCGTGATGGCCAGCTGGTGGTGGATGCCCTGATCGGCAACCAGGTGGTGATCCGCGGTGATGTGGAATTCAGTGGTGGCCTGTACGTGGAAGGCCGCATCCACGGCAAGGTGATTGCCGCCGAAGGCGCCAGTGGTGCCACCCTGACGGTCGCCGAGCATGGCGTGATCGAGGGTGAGATCCGTGCCCAGGTGGTGGTCATCAGCGGCCGCCTGGACGGCGACGTGCACGCCACCGAGAAGGTCGAACTGACCCCGAGCGCGCGGGTCAATGGCAATGTCCATTACCAGGTGGTGGAGATGAATGCGGGCGCCCAGCTGAACGGCCGCCTGATCCATGCCAGCGCCCCGATGGCGGCCCTGCCGGCCCCGGAGGCCGACGACGCCGATGCAGGCAAGGGTGACACCGCCGCGCGTCGCAAGCTGGCCGAGGCGATGGCTTGAAAGCCATCCTCGGCACCCCCATGCTGACGGCATGAGCACGCTAGTCTCCCTGCCCGGCGCCACCCCGGCCGCCGCGCCCGATTACCAGTCGCTGGAGCGACCGCTGAATTTCACCGAGTCGGCGGCCGCCAAGGTCAGATCCCTGATCCAGGAAGAGGGCAACCCCGACCTGGCCCTGCGCGTGTACATCGAAGGTGGCGGCTGTTCGGGCTTCCAGTACGGGTTCGAGTTCGACGAGAACCGTGCCGAGGACGATCTGGCGGTACAGACCAGCGGCGTGACCCTGCTGGTCGATCCGCTGAGCCTGCAGTACCTGATGGGTGCCGAGGTGGACTACACCGAAAGCCTGACCGGTGCCCAGTTCGTGATCCGCAACCCGAACGCGAAGACCACCTGCGGCTGCGGCAGCAGTTTCAGCATGTAGGCGGGGCGCGGGGCCCGCCCCCCGCGCGACAAGGTGTGTGGAGCAGGCTCCACACCCACAGACGGCTTCGGCAAAGCCCGCGGCTTGCCACCCGCATCGATTGGCGGCACGCTTGCCGGATGCCCAATACTTCTTCGCCGCTTTCCGGTTTCGCCTTCGTGGGCGAACCGCTGGAGCGCGCCGATGCCCTGCGCGACGATGCCGATGCACTGGCGCGCCTGTGGCCGGGCGCGCGCATCCTCGTGCTTGATCAGGACGGCAGCGCCTTCACCGGCGATGACGATCAGCCACTGGCGCTGACCGGCGCCGACATCGGCGGCGGTCCCGGTGCCGCGATCTTCCTCGGCCTGCGCGAAGACCAGGCATGGTTCTCGGTTGAAGCCGCCAGCGTGACCATCACCGCACCACGCCGCCTCGACCTGCGCCAGGCCGCGCTGCTGTGGTCGATGGCCGATGCGACCGCCTTCAGCTATGCCCGCGGCATGTCCTACTGGCACTCGCGTACCCGCTTCTGCGGCGTGTGCGGCGGTGCCGTGGCATTCGCCCGTGGCGGCTTCGTCGGCCGCTGCGCGCAATGCTCCACCGAGCATTACCCGCGGGTGGATCCGGCGGTGATCGTGGCGGTGGAGAACCAGGGCCGGCTGCTGCTGGGCCGGCAGTCGAACTGGGCGCCGCGCCGCTACTCGGTGCTGGCCGGCTTCGTCGAGCCCGGCGAGACCTTTGAGCAGACCGTGGTGCGCGAGGTGCACGAGGAGAGCAAGGTGCGGGTGACCGCCTGCCAGTACCTCGGCTCGCAGCCCTGGCCGTTCCCGGGGGCGCTGATGATCGGTTTCCGTGCGCAGGCGCAGGATGATCTGCCGACCGTGGACGGTGAACTGGAAGATGCGCGCTGGTTCAGTGCCGACGAGGTGGGCGCGGCGCTGGCACGCGATGTCGAGGACGATGGCCAGGGCATCCGCGTGTCGCCGCCGATCTCGATTTCGCGGGGCCTGATCGAGCACTGGTACCGCCAGCAGAAGGGCTGAAGCTGGCCAGGCGCGGCGGCTGTATTGCCGCCACCTGAACACGGCCCGGGTTAGAGTCCGGTTCACCGCTGAGGGCGCCGCTGCGACAGGTAAGGTAGCGGCGCGAGCGTTCTGTTTCGTAGGGAGACCCGCCATGTTCACCACTCTGGCTGCCGTGCTGGTGGCGCTGGCCCTGGGCCATGTCGCCCCGGCCGCTGCTGCCTCGCTGCGCCGTTTCGACGGCTTCCGGCGCTGGCTGGGTTGGCTGGATGCCCGGGGTGGCAAGGCCTGGCAGAGCCCCGCAGGCGTGGCCCTGGCCCTGCTGCCGCCGCTGCTGCTGATGGCCCTGCTGGCCTGGCTGCTGCGCGGGGTGCTGTTCGGCCTGCCGTCACTGCTGCTGGGCGTGGTGGTGCTGGCATGGTGCTGGGGACCGCGCGACCTGGACCGCGATATCGAAGCGATCATCGACGCTGACGATGCCGCGACGCGGCAGGCGGCGGTGCGCAACCTGCAGGCGGCCGGTGGCAGCCTGCGCGAGGACGTGCCGTCGCTGGTCGAAGCAACGGTGCTCAATGCGTTGCGGCGCTGGTTTGCGGTGTTGTTCTGGTTCCTGCTGCTGGGGCCGGCCGGTGCGCTGGGTTACCGGCTGCTGGCGCTGATGGCCGAAAGCCCGATGCGCGCCCGCGTGCCGGTGGAACCGCTGGCGCTGGCGCAGCGCCTGCTGGGTTGGATCGAATGGCCGGTGGCGCAGCTGATGGCGTTCTCGATGGCGCTGGTGGGCAACTTCGATACGGCGTGGAAGGCCTGGCGCCAGGCCCATGGCGAGCGCCTGGCCGGGAACATCGGCTTCCTGGGAGCGGTGGCGCGTGCCAGCGTCAATGCCGAGCTGCGCGAGGATGCGCACGACTACACCGAGGCGGGGCTGCTGCCGGTGTGGCAACGGCTGCCGGACCTGCGCGATGCGATGAGCCTGGTGTGGCGGATGCTGCTGCTGTGGCTGGCGATCCTCGCCCTGCTGGTGATTGCAGGCTGGGTGACGTAGTGGCTTTTGCAGGGCTTGCAGCCCTGCACCTGCAGAAGCAACAGCAACGGCAACGGCAGCTCTGGATTGCTGAGGGTTGGGCGGGGCGGTGTGGGGCTGCAGGACACGCCGTAAACCCCCAGACCGGCCCAGCCGCTGGCGGCTGTGCGTTCGGGCGCTTGCGAAGCAGTGCTTCGCAAGCAAAGCGCCCTCACCCCTGGGGGCTCGATGGCGCCATCCATGTCGCCATCGGTCCTGCAGCCCCACAC